>JAQGMU010000205.1 GCA_028292195.1 Ramlibacter sp.
CGCGCGCGAGGCCTGGTGGATCGCCAGCTACTCGGGCCTGCGGATCGGCGAGGAGATGGTGGCCGATTCGGTGATCGAGGCGGAGGTCGCCGCGACGCTGGCGCCCGAGACCGCGAGCGAGGCGACCTATCTCGAGAGCCGCGCGGACGCGGCGGACGGCGCATCGGAAGGCGCTGCCGGCGGCGGCCTGCACGACTTTCCGCGCGGCCCCAGCCCCGGCAGCTTCCTGCACGGGCTGCTCGAATGGGCCGGCCGCCAGGGCTTCGCCGCCACCGCCGCGGCGCCGCGCGAGCTGGCCACGTTCATCGCGCGCCGCTGCCAGGCGCGTGACTGGGGACGGTGGGCGCAGCCGCTGCAGCAGTGGCTGGAGCGCTGGCTGGCCGCGCCGCTGGATATCTCCGCGCTGGGTGGGACTGCGGTCAGCCCGGCACAGCTGCGGGTGGTGCAGGTGGAGATGGAGTTCTGGTTCGCCGCCAGCCACGTCGACGCACGGGCGCTGGACCGCCTGGTGCGCACGCATACCCTGGGCGGGGCCGCGCGGAACGCGCTGCTGCCGCAGCAGTTGAACGGCATGCTGAAAGGCTTCATCGACCTGGTGTTCGAGCACGAGGGCCGCTACTACGTGGCCGACTACAAGTCGAACCGCCTGGGCGCAATCGACGCCGACTACACCCCGGCGGCGATGCGCGCCGAGGTGCTGCGGCACCGCTACGAACTGCAGTACGCGCTGTACCTGTTCGCCCTGCACCGGCTGCTGCGCGCGCGCCTGCCGGACTACGACTACGACCGCCACGTGGGCGGCGCGGTCTACCTGTTCCTGCGCGGGCATGCGGCGGCCACGGGCGGCCTGCACCTGGAGAAGCCGCCCAAGGCCCTGATGGAGGCGCTCGACCGCCTCTTCAGCGGCCAGGAGCTCGCGGCATGAAGGACATGCTGGAACAACTCGCGCGCTGGGCCGCCGCCGGCTGGCTGCGCGACCTGGACCAGGCCTTCGCGGCCTTCATGGCGCGCGAGGCCGGCGACGCCGATCCCTTGCTGCTGCTGGCCGCGGCGCTGGCCAGTCACCAACTGGGGCGCGGCCATGCCTGCCTGGACTTGCAGGCGACGCTGGACGATGGCGCCGTGGCCCTGGCCTTGCCGCCGGAGGACAGCGACGCCACCGAGGCGACGCCGGCAGGCCTGCTGGCCGGAGTCGATCTCACGCGCTGGCAACGAGCGCTTGCGCACCCGCGCCTGGTCGGCAGCGGGCCCGGCAGCACGCCCCTGGTGCTGGAGGGTGCGCGCCTGTACCTGCGCCGCTACTGGCAGCACGAGCGCACCGTGCGGGAGGCGATTGCGCAGCGGCTGGCGCTGGTGCAGCCGGCGGCCGACAACCCCGGCTTGCGCGCGGCGCTCGATGCGTTGTTTCCGCCGGCGGCCGCTGGCGAGACCGACTGGCAGAAAGTGGCCTGCGCGCTGGCCGCACGCCAGGGCTTCAGCATCGTCACCGGCGGTCCCGGCACCGGCAAGACCACCACGGTGGTCAAGCTGCTGGCCGTGCTGCAGCACCTGGCGCTGGGCGACGGCGGCGGCCGGCGCCTGCGCATCCGCCTCGCGGCGCCCACGGGCAAGGCAGCCGCGCGGCTCAACGCTTCGATCGCCGGCACGGTGCAGGGCTTGCCGTTGCTCGGACTGCCGAACGCCGCAGCGCTGCGCGCCGCGATCCCGACCGAGGTGAGCACCGTGCACCGCTTGCTGGGCAGCCGTCCCGACACGCGCCATTTCCGCCACGACGCCCGCAACCCGCTGCCGGTGGACGTGCTGGTGCTGGACGAAGCCTCGATGGTCGACCTGGAGATGATGGCGGCGGTGCTGGCCGCCTTGCCGTCCGCTGCCCGGCTGGTGCTGCTGGGCGACAAGGACCAGCTCGCCTCGGTCGAAGCCGGGGCTGTGCTCGGCGCCTTGTGCCGCCGCGCCGACGAAGGCCACTACACCCCGGCCACGCGCGACTGGGTCCGGGCCGCGACGGGCGAAATCCTGCCCGCCTACCTGATGGACAGGCAGGGACTGCCGCTGGACCAGGCGGTGGTGAAGCTGCGCAAGAGCCATCGCTTCAGCACCGACAGCGGCATCGGGCGGCTCGCCGGTGCCGTCAACGACGGCTCGGTGGCGAGCGTGCGCAACCTGGCAAGGCAGCAGCACGCCGATATCGCCTTCACCAGTCTGGGCGCCGACGACGCGGCGCTGCGGCGCCTGGTGCTGGAGGGCCCGGACAGCTACCGCCACTACCTGGAGATCCTGAGCGCCAGGCAGCCCGCGCTGGCGGCGCCGCGCGCCGCCTTCGACGCCTGGGCCGCGCAGGTGCTGGCGGCCTATGGCGCCTTCCAGTTGCTGTGCGCGGTGCGCAAGGGCCCGCAAGGGGTGGAGCGCATGAACCAGCGCATCGCGGCCATGCTGCACACCGCGGGTCTGCTGCGCGCCGCCGGCGGCTGGACGCTGGGCCGGCCGGTGATGGTGACCCGCAACGACTATGGCCTGGGCCTGATGAACGGCGACGTCGGCATCACGCTGGCGCTGCCGCACAGCGAGGGCGAGGCCGAGGCGGGCTGGAAGCTGCGCGTGGCCTTTGCCGCCAGCGACGGCAGCAGCGGCATCCGCTGGGTGCTGCCCAGCCGGCTGCAGGCGGTGGAGACGGTGTTCGCGATGACCGTCCACAAATCGCAGGGCTCGGAGTTCGGCCATGCGGCGCTGGTGTTGCCGGACCGCATGAGCCGGGTGCTGACGCGGGAGCTGGTCTACACCGGGATCACGCGGGCGCGCAATCGCTTCACGCTGGCGTCGGCGGGCGATGCGGCGGTGCTGGAGGAGGCGGTGCAGCGGCGGATGGAGCGAGCGGGAGGGTTGTTGGCCTGACGGCCTGGCATCAACCGGCATGTAGGCTGGGTTCGCCGCAGGCGACCCCAGCGCTGGGGTCGCTGCGCGAACCCAGCCTACGTCTCCTGCGCGCTAGCCAGGTGCGACCTTGGCCTTCCGTCCCTTGGCGAAGCGCACCCGCATCACCAGCACGGCGCAGGCCAGCACCAGGCTGATCGAGTTGGCGACCAGCATGGGCGTCTGCTTCAGCACGATGCCGTAGGCCAGCCAGACGGCGATGCCCAGGGTGAACAGGCTGTACATCTTCAGGGAGATGCCGCTGACGTCGCGCGTGCGCAGCGTGCGCCATACCTGCGGCACAAAGGAGGCGGTGGTCAGCGTGGCGGCGGCATAGCCCAGGACGTCGGATGTCTGCATGGATTGCATTCAACCCGGGGCCGACGCGGCGCTGGATAGGACAGCGCGGGCGACACGCTGTCAGCCGGCGCCCATCCGCCATGGCCCGAAGCTCAGCGGTGCGGCGGCAGCTGCAGGTGCGCCGACTTGCAGACCTGGATGCAATCGATGATGTGCTGTTCCCCGAGATAGCGGATGGCGGTGTAGCCGATCAGCGCCGAGATCGCCTGGCCCGCCAGCGGCACGTATTTGGTGGCCTGTTTGACCGTCATGCGCTTGCCCACCGAGGCGGCCAGGCGGATCACCAGGTCGCGGGTGATGAACCTGCCCACCACCATCGAGCCGACCACGCCGACGGCTTTCTCCACCTGCTCGCGCTTGCGAGCCGGTAACCGATCGAGCTGCTGCGGCGTCAGGCCGAATTCCTCGCTGATGGCGGGGATGAGCTTGGACAGCAGCGCGGCGTCCACCAGCCAGTCGATGCCGGGCAGGGGCACGGCGCTGGCCGCGGCGCCGGCCAGGGCGCGGCGGTTCAACATCTTGCGGGCGCGCTGGACGGCGGCCAGGAGGTCCGGGTCGCCGGCGGCGAGCTGGAGCGAGGTGGGCATGCGGCGCAACTGGGGGCCCGATGCCGAGTTGCAAGCTCAGCTGTTAGGGCTTCCTTCCGCGGCCTCGATCTCGCCGCTGACGGCCAGCCAGCGCTCTTCCAGTTTCGCGAGTTCGTCCGTGATCGCCTTGAGCCGGCGCCCGGTTTCCGCGATGTCGGCCGCCGGCAGCGGGGTGGCCATGCGGGCTTCCAGGCCGGCCTTTTCCTGCTCCAGGCTGCCCATGCGGCGCTCGGCCTGGTCCAGGTCCTTTTTCAGCGGCTTCAGGCGCGCGGCCAGCTGCTGGCGCTGCTGCGCCCCGGCCTGGCGCTGTTCCTGCGCGTTGGCGCGGGGCTGCTCCAGCGGCGGCGGCGGGTTGGCGGGAGCGGGGGCAGCCGCCGGTTCCGGCAGGGGCGAAGGTTTGGCCTTCCTTGCCTCGTCGCGGATGCGGCGGGCTTCCTCCAGCAGGTACTTCTGGTAGTCCTCGAGGTCGCCGTCGAACGGCTTGATGCCCCCGCGGCCGACCAGCCAGAACTCGTCGCACACGCTGCGCAGCAGGGCGCGGTCGTGGCTGACGAGCATCACCGTGCCTTCGAACTCGTTGAGCGCCATCGCCAGCGCCTCGCGGGTGGCCAGGTCCAGGTGGTTGGTCGGCTCGTCCAGCAGCAGCAGGTTGGGGCGCTGCCAGACGATCATGGCCAGCACCAGCCGCGCCTTTTCGCCGCCGCTCATGGAGCCGACGGTCTGCTTGACCATGTCGCCGTTGAACAGGAACTGGCCGAGGAAGTTGCGCAGGTCCTGCTCGCGGTCCGACAGGCCCAGCGCGGGGCCGAACTCGCGCGCCAGGCGCGTCATGTGCTCCAGCGGGGTGTCCTGCGGGCGCAGCACGTCCAGCTCCTGCTGCGCGAAGTAGCCGATCGCCAGGCCCTTGCCCTCGGTGATCTTGCCCGCGATCGGCGGCATGGTGCGGGCGATGGTCTTGACCAGCGTCGACTTGCCCTGGCCGTTGGCGCCGAGGATGCCGATGCGCTGGCCGGCCAGCACCGAGCGGCTGACGTTGCGCAGGATCACTTTTGGCGCCGTCGTGCCCTCACCCCCGCCCTCTCCCGCAAGCGGGAGAGGGAGTTCGAGGCCGGTATCGCCCCCTCTCCCGCTTGCGGGAGAGGGTTGGGGTGAGGGCTCCCCGGCATACCCGAAGGCCGCATCCGTGATCGCCAGCATCGGGTTCGGCAGGTTCTTCGCCTCCTTGAACTCGAAGGTGAATTCGGCGTCGGCCAGCAGCGGCGCGATCTTCTCCATCCGCTCCAGGGCCTTGACGCGGCTTTGCGCCTGTTTGGCCTTGCTGGCCTTGGCCTTGAAGCGGTCGATGAACTTCTGCAGGTGGGCGATCTTTTCCTTCTGCTTGGAGAAGGCCGACTGCTGCTGCTCCATCTGCTGCGCCCGCAGCAGCTCGAAGCCGCTGTAGTTGCTGCCGTAGCGCGTGAGCTTCTGGTTCTCGATGTGCAGCGTGACGTTGGTCACGGCGTCGAGGAATTCACGGTCGTGGCTGATCACCACCATCGTGCCGGCATAGCGCTGCAGCCAGCCTTCCAGCCAGACCAGGGCGTCCAGGTCCAGGTGGTTGGTGGGCTCGTCCAGCAGCAGGAGGTCCGACGGGCACATCAGCGCGCGCGCCAGCTGCAGCCGCATGCGCCAGCCGCCGGAGAAGCTGTTGACGGGCCGCATCAGTTCGTCGGGCCGGAAGCCCAGGCCCAGGATCAGCGACTCCGCGCGCGGCACGGCGTCGTGCTCGCCGGCGTCCGCCATGTCGGAATGCGCATGGGCGATCGCCATGCCGTCACCGATTTCCTCGGCCTGCGCGAGTTCCGCGCGCAGCGCCATCAATCGGGTGTCGCCGCCCAGCACGAAATCCGTGGCGGGTTCGTCGGTCTCCGGCATGTTCTGCGCCACCTGGGCCAGCTGCCATTGCGCGGGAATCGAGAAATCGCCGCCGTCCTCGTGCAGGCTGCCATTCAGCAGCGCGAAGAGGGTCGACTTGCCGGCGCCGTTGCGGCCCACCAGGCCGACCTTCTCGCCGGGGTTGAGGGTGACGCTGACGCGGTCGAGGAGCACCTTGGCGCCGCGGCGCAAGGTGACGTTGCGGAGCTGGATCACTTCTGGCCCAGCTTGGCGAATGCCTGTTCGAAATCGGCGATGAGGTCGGCTGTTGCCTCGATGCCCAGCGAAACGCGGATCAGCGATTCGGCGATGTCCATGCTTTGCCGCATCTGCTCGCCCATCTCCCAGAAGATGGTGCGGGCGGCGGGCAGGGCCAGCGTGCGGTTGTCGCCCAGGTGGCTGGACTTGATGACGACCTGCAGCGCATCCAGCACGTCGTTCGGGTCGACGCCGTCCACCGTCTCGAAACTGAGCAGGCCGCCGAAACCGGTGAACAGGCGGCCGGCCCGTTCATGCTGCGCGTGGCTGGCCAGCCCGGGGTAGTGCACCTTGGACACCAGCGGCGCTTTTTCCAGCCATTGGGCCAGGGCCAGCGCATTGGCGCAGGTGCGCTCCATGCGCAGCGTCAGCGTTTCGGCGCCGGTGGCGATCCGGTGTCCGTGCTCCGACGAGAGCGTGCCGCCCAGGTCGCGCAGGCCCTTCTTGCGGATCTGCAGCAGGCCCCAGGTGGCGGGGGCGCCCTTGCGGTAGGCCGGCAGCAGGTTGGCGTACTTGCTCCAGTCGAACAGGCCGGTGTCCGAGACCGAACCGCCGAGTGCATTGCCGTGGCCGCAGATGCCCTTGCTCAGCGAATGAATGACCAGCGTGGCGCCTACCGCCTTGGGACGGAACAGGTAGGGCGTGGTCAGCGTGTTGTCGACGATGTAGACGATGCCGCGCGGGCCGCACAGCTTGCCTATGCCTTCCAGGTCGGCGACCTGGGTGCGCGGGTTGGCGACGGTCTCGGCGAACACCATGCGGGTGTTCGGGCGCAGGGCCTTTTCGACCTCCGCGGCTTCGGTGGCGTCGACCAGCGTGACGTCGCAGCCCAGGTTCTGGAGCGTGTTGAACCAGCTGGCGGTGTTGCCGAACAGGAAGCGGCTGGCCACCACGTGGTCGCCACGCTGCAGCAGCGCCATCATCGTGGAGGTGATCGCGGCCATGCCGGTGGCGAAGCTGACGGTGCCGACAGCGTCTTCCATCAGGGTGACCTTGGCTTCGAGGGCCGCCGTCGTCGGGTTGCCCTGGCGGCCGTAGACGTAGCCGCTCTTTTCGCCCTGGAATACGGCGATCAGGTCTTCGGTGCGTTCGTAGCCGTAGCCGGTGGCCACGTGCAGGGGTTTGTGGGTGGCACCATGCTCGATGCCGGCGGCGCGGTCGGCGTGGAGGATGCGGGTGGAGAGGTCGCGGGTCATGAGGGGCGTATTTTCGCATCCCTCGGCGGGCGGCCGTGGCCGCTATGGATTGCGGGGCAAGCCCGCAATGACATCCCTGGTGAGCAGCAGCACCTGGTCCTCACCCGCACTGGTCGCCAGCCAGACCGCCTCCACCCTGGGAAACGCCGCTTCGAAGTTCGCGCGCTCGTTGCCGATTTCCAGCACCAGCACGCCTTCGGCGCTCAGCCGCGAGGGCGCGTCGCGCAGCAGGGCGCGGATGAAGTCCATGCCGTCGGCGCCGCCGGCCAGGGCCAGCGCCGGCTCGGCCTGGTACTCGGGCGGCAAGGCCGCCATGCTCTGCGTGTTGACGTAGGGCGGGTTGCACAGGATCAGGTCGTACGGGCCGGGCAGGGCGGCCAGGCCGTCCGACAGCAGCAGCCGCACCCGCGCCTGCAGGCCGTGTTTCTCGACGTTGATGCCGGCCACTGCCAGCGCGTCCTCGGAGACGTCGGCCGCCTCCACCTGCACGTCCGGGTAGCACATGGCCGCCAGCACGGCCAGGCTGCCGTTGCCGGTGCACAGGTCCAGCACGCGTTCGGTGCGCTCGCTCAGCCAGGGGTCGATGTTGCCGTCGGCCAGCAGCTCCGCGATGAAGCTGCGCGGCACGATGGCGCGCTCATCGACATAGAAGGCAATGCCCTGCAGCCAGGCTTCGCGCGTCAGGTAGGCCGCCGGCTTGCGCGTCGCTATGCGCTGGCGCAGCAGCTCGCGCGCTGCCTCCTGCTCGTGCGGCAGCAGGATGCGTTCGGCATGGGCATCCAGCTCGTCGAGCGGCAGGCCCAGGTGCCACAGCACCAGCCAGACGGCTTCGTCGAAGGCATTGGTGGTGCCATGGCCGAAGCTCACGCCGGCGGCTTCCAGCTCACGGGCCAGCTGTTCGACCAGCGTGATCAGCTTCATGCCCGGTCCAGGTTCTCGATGACGCGCCGGTAGATGGATTTCAGCGGCTCGATGTCGGCCACCCGCACGTGCTCGTCGATCTTGTGGATGCTGGCGTTGATGGGCCCCAGCTCGATCACCTGCGGGCAGATGCGCGAGATGAAGCGGCCGTCGCTGGTGCCGCCGGTGGTGGAGAGCTCCGTCTCCCGCCCCGTCTCGCTGCGGATCGCCGCCTGCGCCGCGGCCACCAGTTCGCCGGGCGTGGTCAGGAAAGGCTGGCCGCCGACCGTCCAGGCCAGCTGGTAGTCGAGGCCGTGCCGGTCCAGGATCGCATGCACGCGCTGCTGCAGGCCTTCGGCCGTGCTGACGCTGGCGAAGCGGAAATTGAAGTCGATGACGACCGAGTTCGGGATGATGTTGCCCGCGCCGGTGCCGCCGTGGATGTTGCTGATCTGCCAGCTGGTCGGAGGAAAGAACGCGTTGCCCTGGTCCCACTCGGTCCTGGCCAGTTCGTCCAGCGCCGGCAGCGCCTTGTGGATCGGGTTCAGGCCCAGCTGCGGATAGGCGATGTGGGACTGGATGCCCTTGACCGTGAGCTTGCCGGTGAGGCTGCCGCGGCGGCCGTTCTTGATCATGTCGCCCAGCTTTTCCACCGAGGTGGGCTCGCCGACGATGCAGAAATCGAGCTTCTCGCCGCGCTCCTTGAGCTTTTCGCAGACGACGAGGGTGCCGTCGACGCTCGGCCCTTCCTCGTCGCTGGTGATCATGAGGGCGATCGACAGGGACGGATTCGGCGTGGCCATCAGGAACTCTTCCACGGCCACGGTGAAGGCGGCGATCGAGGTCTTCATGTCGGCGGCGCCGCGGCCGTACAGCTTGCCGTCGCGGTGCGACGGTGTGAACGGGTTGCTGCTCCACTCGTCCAGCGGGCCGGTGGGCACGACGTCGGTGTGGCCGGCGAACACGAGGGTCTTGCCACCCGAGCCGGGACGCTTGGCCCACAGGTTGGTGACGCGGAAGTTGTCCGGGCCGCTTTCGATGGTCTCGCAGGCGAATCCGAGCGGCGCCAGCCGCTGCGACAGGATCCGCTGGCAGCCCTGGTCGTCCGGTGTGACGGAGGGCCGGGAGATCAGTTCTTCGGTGAGATGCAGGACCCTCGACATCAAGCCACCGCCATCAATGTTTCA
>JAQGMU010000257.1 GCA_028292195.1 Ramlibacter sp.
CGGCGGCCGCCGCGTCCACCCTCGCGGGGCCCATCATCCCGCCGGTCCAGGTGGCCGCCCCCACCGAGGCCCAGCGCGCTGCCGGCGCCGAACTCGCGGCCAAGGGTTCCGGCGCCATCGCCGCCTGCAATACCTGCCACGGTGCGCAGGGCGAAGGCCAGATGGCCGCCGGTTTCCCGCGGCTGGCGGGCCAGTCCAGCGCCTATCTGCGCCACGAGCTGGAGAGTTATGCCAATGGCACGCGCAAGAACGACGTGATGGAGCCGATCGCCACGGCGCTCACCGAAGACCTGCGCACCGCGGTGTCCGTGCATTTCGCCTCCCTGCCGCCGAATGGCGGGCCCGTGCCCACCGGTCCCGTCCCGGCCAGGGATCGGGGCACCGTGCTGAGCACCGTCGGCGACAGCGCCAGGGGCGTGCAGGCCTGCGCCAATTGCCACGGGCCCGGCGGTATCGGCTCGGGCGATCTCTACCCTTACCTGGCGGGCCAGCATCCCGGCTACCTGAGCGCGACGCTGGGCGCGTGGCGCGACGGCAGGCGCAACAACGATCCTTCGGGGCAGATGCCGGTGATCGCCAAGGCACTGGCGCCGGAGGACGTCGCCGCCGTGTCGGCGTACTACGGGGCGCTGCCGCCGCGCTCCAGTCCCATCGACGCGGAGCGCATGGCAGCGCCGGGCTTTGCGCCGGCGTCCGCGGTGTCCTCCGGCCCGCAGACCCAGGTTTCCGGCGCGGCCGCATCGACCGCGCCCGCAGCCGCGGCCGGCGGCGCCGGCATCACGCAGGGCGCGGCCACCACGGGCGGCTCCCAGGCCGGCACGGGACCGAGCTCCACCGGCAATCCGGCGGCAGGGGCAGCGCCGGCCAGCGGCACGCGCTGAGCGTTTCCATGGCGGCATCGCGGGCGAACGCAAGCCGGGCCGAGGTGCTCGAACGGGGCAGGATCTACTTCTTCTACCGCCCCAAGGTCGACCGGCGGCAAGCCGGGAGTCTGGACGACGTCGCCCGCTTCTACGCGGTGACCCACGCGCAGCGCAAGCGCAAGTACCGGCTGATCGTCATCGGCGAGAAGCGCTTGCCCGGCCTCGCGCGCAACACCGATCGCAAGACCTGGGGTTTCGTCGAGCGCGTGGCCACCCGGGCCGAACTGATCGAGGACGAACTCGATCCGGAGACCTATGCCACCAAGACCCGGGGCGTCCGCCAGGTGCCGGCGGCGCAACCGGTGGGAGAGGGCGTCTACGCCATCGTCCGGCATGGCGACCACACCCATCTGGCCTACGCCCTGCAACTGCCGCCGGAGCCGGGCGAGGTGCAGCGCGCGTTCAACGTCCGCCAGCAAGCCAGCTTCGTGCTGAGCGTCAAGAATCCGGACGCCCCGTCGCCGCCGGGGCTGGGCCTGGACCGTGCCCGGCGTGCGAAGTACCCCGGGAAATTGCGCGAGCTGTTCGGCGAGCGCCGCTTCATCGACGCCGACCCACCCGAGCTGCTCGATTACGAAGGTGCCGAGATCCTGCTGGTCGGCGCCACGGCGGACATCGGTCGCGAGCTCGGCCTGGAACTGCCGGCGCGGCGCTCGGGCGAAGCCAGGACCGGGATCGTCACGCCGCCGCTCCCTCGTTGAGTTGCAGCGGCGAGGCGTTGCGGACGATTCGGTGGGCGTGCATCAGAAGTCGAACTTCTGGCCGGGCTCGGGCACCAGCAGCCGGGTGCCGGAAGCGGCGCCGAGAGCCGCGCCGAATTCGGCAGGCGTGCCGCGCAGTACCGGGAAAGTGGCGTAGTGGATGGGAATCGCGTAACGCGGCCTGATCATGTCGCGCACTGCGGTGGCCGCGTCCTGCGGGCCCATCGTGAAATGGCCGCCAATGGGAATCAGCACCAGGTCGGGCTTGTAGGTATCGCCGATCAGGCGCATGTCGCCGAACAGGCCGGTATCGCCCATGTGCCAGACCTTGAAGCCATTTTCCATCTCGATGATGTAGCCCACCGGCTCGCCGCCGAAGTGCGTCTCGTCCTTGCCCGTGGCGGGGTTCTTCCAGACCAGTTCCGAGGCGTGCTCCGCGTGCACCGCGGTGATCTTCACGCCGGTGGGCCCGAACGGCGCAACGGTGCCGCCCTTGCCGAAGCGCTGGGCGAGTGCCGCGGGCAGGATGTCGAGCGTCACGATGGCCTGGCCCAGGCCGCCCGCGGTGTAGACGGGCGCGTTGTGCATTTTCGCCAGCGCCGGCGCGTCCGCGAAGTGGTCGAAGTGTGCATGGGTCACCAGGATCAGGTCGACCTTGCCCAGCGCCTCCAGCTGCTTGAAGGCGGCGGGCGTCTTCGGATTGCTGGTGAGCCACGGGTCGATCACGATCACCTTGCCACCCGGCGTGGTGATGCGCGTGCTGGCCTGGCCGAGCCACAGCACTTCGGTCTTGCCGGCCGCGATCTGGCCCGGCGGCATGGCCTGCAGTGCGGGCGCCGCCGTCATCATGGCCGTGGGGCCGCTGGCGCAGCCGGCGAGCGCCAGCACCAAGGCGGCCAGCAGGAGGGAACCGAATCTCGTCATCGCCATTTCCTTCGTCGTTGGTAGGCCAACGGGGAGTCGGCATCGGCGGATTGGAACGTCGGCGCGGTCCGCAGTCAACGGGGCAAGCCCGCCACTACACTTGCGCCGCAATGTCCAGCATCCCCGCCGCCCGCCGCTTTGACCGCATCGACGCCCTGCGCGGCCTTGCCATCGTCTGGATGACGGTCTTTCATTTCTGCTTCGACCTGAGCCACTTCGGCTGGCTGAGGCAGGACTTCTACCGCGACCCGTTCTGGACCTGGCAGCGCACGGCGATCGTCAGCCTGTTCCTGTTCTGCGCCGGCCTGGGGCAGGCGGTGGCGGTGGCGCAGGGCCAGGGCTGGCCGCGCTTCTGGCGGCGCTGGGCCCAGGTGGCCGGCTGCGCGCTGCTGGTCAGCATCGGTTCGTGGCTGGTGTTCAGGGACCGCTTCATCTACTTCGGCGTGCTGCATGGCATCGCGCTGATGCTGGTGATCGTGCGGCTCACGGCCGGCCGGGGCCGCTGGCTGTGGCTGGCCGGGGCACTGGCGATCGCGGCGCCGCTGCTGGCGCCCGCCGCGCATGCGGCGTGGCCGCAGCTCGAGTTCCTGAATGGCCGCGCTTTCAACTGGCTGGGCTGGGTCTCGCGCAAGCCGCTGACCGAAGACTACGTGCCGCTGCTGCCCTGGCTGGGCGTGATGTGGTGGGGCATGGCGGCGGGCCGCTGGCTGCTGGGCAATCGTTCCGCATGGCTGCAGGGGCCGCTGCCGCGCAGCGCCGCGCCGCTGGCCTGGCTCGGCCGCTGGAGCCTCAGCTGGTACGTGCTGCACCAGCCCTTGCTCTTCGGTTTGTTCCTATTGGCCCGATAGCCGTTCCGCAACAGGCTGTCGGCATGCGCCTACAGGGGTCGGGCGGCGGCGCCGCTTAACGTGGGCGCGCGGCAACTTTGCCGTGACAACCAGCCCACCTTCATGCCCAAGAATCCCAAAGCTGGCGCACCCGCCAAGAAGGTTGCAGCCAAGTCGGCCGCCCGCAATACCGACAGTGGCCCCGGCCGCGTGGCTCCGGTAGCGCCGGACGACCTGCCCGCACGCAAGGCCGCCGATACGCAGGCGCTCGCGGCTGCGATGCCGAGCAATCCCAACAAGGCCGCCGAACACGGCTTCGCCAACGGCCTCAATCCGCCCGCGGGCGCCACCGCGGAGGCCCCTTCGCGGCTGCCTTCCGGCAGCACGCTGTCGGAAGAGAACGGTTCCGAGAAAACCGGCAGCACGGCCGTCGAGGGCCGCAACGCCACCATCGAGCCGCTGGACCGCGTGCGCGTCGACTCCACCGGCCGCGTGCTCACCACCAACCAGGGCGTGGCGATCGCGGACAACCAGAACTCGCTGAAGTACGGCGTGCGCGGCCCCGCGCTGCTGGAAGACTTCATCCTGCGCGAGAAGATCACCCACTTCGACCACGAGCGCATCCCCGAGCGCATCGTCCACGCGCGGGGTTCGGGCGCGCACGGCTTCTTCGAGTGCTACGAGCCGGTCACCGACATCACCCGCGCCGCGCCCTTCAAGGAAGCCGGCAAGGTGACGCCGGTGTTCGTGCGCTTCTCCACCGTGGCCGGCGAGCGCGGCTCCAAGGACACGGCGCGCGACGTGCGCGGCTTCGCCGTCAAGTTCTATACCGACGAAGGCAACTGGGACCTGGTGGGCAACAACATGCCGGTCTTCTTCATCCAGGACGCGATGAAGTTCCCGGACCTGGTGCACGCGGTGAAACCCGAGCCGCACCACCAGATGCCGCAGGCGGCCAGCGCCCACGACACCTTCTGGGACTTCGTGTCGCTGATGCCCGAGTCGACCCACATGCTGATGTGGGTGATGTCGGACCGCGCCATCCCGCGCAGCTACGCCACCATGGAAGGCTTCGGCGTCCACACCTACCGCATGGTCAACGAAGCCGGCGAGTCGGTCTTCGTCAAGTTCCACTGGAAGCCGAAGTACGGCACCCATTCGCTGGTCTGGGACGAGGCGGTGAAGATCTCCGGCGCCGATCCCGACTACCACCGGCGCGACCTGTGGGTACGCATCGAGGGCGGCGCCTTCCCCGAGTGGGAACTGGGCCTGCAGGTGTTCACCGAGGCCCAGGCCGACAAGTTCAGCTTCGACATCCTCGACGCGACCAAGATCGTGCCCGAGGAACTGGTGCCGGTGCGCATCGTCGGCCGCATGGTGCTGAACCGCAACCCGGACAACTTCTTCGCCGAGACCGAGCAGGTGGCCTTCTGCGTGGCCCACGTCGTCCCCGGCATCGACTTCAGCAACGACCCGCTGCTGGCCGGCCGCATCCACTCGTACGTCGACACCCAGATCTCGCGCCTGGGCGGTCCCAATTTCCACGAGATCCCGATCAACTCTCCGGTCGTGCAGGTCCACAACAACCAGCGTGACGGCATGCACCGGCAGGCGATCCCGCGCGGCCGCGTCGCCTACGAGCCCAACTCGCTGGCCGGCGGCTGCCCGTTCCAGGCCGGCGCGGTGCAGGGCTTCGTCTCCGTGTCGGCCAGCATTGCCGCCAGGGAGGAACAGGGCAAGGTGCGGGCCAAGCCGGAGAAGTTCGCCGACCACTACACGCAGGCGCGCCTGTTCTACGAAAGCCAGTCGCCGGCGGAGCAGGGCCACATCGCCAATGCCTTCCGCTTCGAGCTGAGCAAGGTGACGGTGCCGGCCGTGCGCGAGCGCATGGTGGCCTCGCTGCGCAACGCTTCGGAGGACCTGGCGAAGAAGGTCGCCGACGGGCTGGGCATGGACACCATGCCGGCGGCGCTGCCGCTGGCGCTGCCGAATCCCGCGAAGCCGGAAATCACGAAGTCGCCGGCCCTGTCGCTGCTGGCGCGTCCCGGCGACGGCTCTCTCACCGGGCGCAAGGTCGCCCTGCTGATCGCCCCGGGCGTCGAAGCCGAGGCGATCGTCCAGCTACAGGCGGCCTTGCTGGAGCGGGGCGCGGTCGGTCGCCTGGTCGGTCCGCGCATCGGGCCCATCCCGACGGCCGCCGGCGGCACGCTCGATGCCGACGCCTCGCTGGAAAACGAGCCGGGCTTCCTGTTCGACGGACTGGTGCTGCCTGACGGTGCCGAGGCGGTGGCGGCCCTGGCGCGGGACGGCCATGCGCCGGAGTTCATCAAGGACCAGTTCCGCCACTGCAAGACCATCCTGGTGCTGGGCGCCTCGAGCGCGCTGCTGGCCAAGGCGGGCGTGGACAAGAGCCAGGCGCGGGGCGGCACGGGCCTGGTCATTGCCGGCGGCGGCGATGCCACGGCCGCGATCGGCGACTTCATCGCCGCGCTGGCCAAGCACCGGCACTTCGGCCGCGAGATGGACCCGCCGCCGGTCTGAGCCGAGGCGCAGGTGGCCCAGCGGCCATGGTGCGCAGCAAGCTGCACACCCTGCGGGAAGCGTCGACGTTCGTAGGGTGTGCAAGCGCAGCTTGCGCACCATCCTCCGCCATGAAAAAAGCGGCCCGCAGGCCGCTTTTTTTCGGAGTGCTCGCGCTTATTCCACTTTGGCGCTCTTGCGCAGGTTGTCCTGGTACGCCGCCAGCTTCTGCTGCTGCAGCTGCTGCGCGATCTGCGGGCGCACTTCTTCCAGCTTGGGCAGTTGCGCCGTGCGGATGTCGTCGACGCGGATCACGTGCCAGCCGAATTGCGACTTCACCGGCGTGTCGGTCAGCTGGCCCTTGTTCAGCTTGACCAGCGCCCCCGCGAACTCGGGCACGTAGCTGGCCGCGCTGGCCCAGTCCAGGTCGCCGCCGTTGGCGCCCGACCCCGGGTCCTTGGACAGCTTCTTGGCCATCTCCTCGAACTTCCCGCCCTTCTTCAGGTCGGCGATGATCTTCCTGGCCTCGTCTTCCTTCTCCACCAGGATGTGGCGCGCCTTGTATTCAGTGCCGCCGTTGGCCGCCGCGAACTTGTCGTATTCGGCCTTGATCTCGGCGTCGGTCACCGGGTTGTTCTTCTGCCAGTCGGCGAACAGCTCGCGGATCAGGATGGTCTGGCGGGCCAGTTCCAGCTGCGCCTTGTAGTCGTCGCCGGTGTCCAGGCCGCGCTTCTGCGCTTCCTGCAGGAAGATCTCGCGTGCGATCACTTCGTCCTTCAGCTGGCCGGCCATCTCGGGCGTGATCGGGCGGCCGGCCTTGGCCAGCTGTTGCTGCAGCATTTCCACGCGCTGCATCGGCACGGGCTTGCCATTGACGATCGCCACGTTCTGGGCGGAGGCGGGCAGGGCGATGCCCAGGATGGCCGCGGTGACCGCGGTCAGGATCACTTGTTTCATGGGGGGATTTCCGTTCGGAAGGGTCGGGGATTAAAGCGTTTCGATCGCCAGCGCATGCAGGCCGCGGTCCAGAAATTCGCGCAGGGCATCATACACAAGGCGATGGCGGGCCACCGTGGGGCGGCCTTCGAAGAGCGGGGAGGCGATCCGCACCCGGAAATGGGTGCCGGAGCCGGTGCCGTCCTGGCCCGCGTGGCCGAGGTGGGCGGCGCTCTCATCCAGCACTTCGAGCTGGGTGGGCGCCAATGTCTCTTGCAGCCGGGCGCGCAGCGCCTCGGCGGTGATTCCGGTGCTCACGGTTTTTCGGCAGGGGCTTCCTTGCCGTCCTTCATGTAGCGGCCCAGGTAGAGCGCCTGGCCGATCACGAAGACGGCCATCAGGCCCAGGCCGCCGAACAGCTTGAAGTTCACCCAGGTGGCGGTGTCGAAGTTGAACGCCACCCACAGGTTCACGACGCCCATCACGGCGAAGAACACGACCCAGCTCCACGTCATGGCGCGCCAGGCCGTCTCCGGCAGCTCCAGTTGCGCACCCATCACCGACTTCAGCAGGTTCTTGCGAAAGCCGAGCAGGCCGATGGCGAGGCTGCCGCCCATCAGCCAGTACAGCACCGTCGGCTTCCATTTGATGAAGTCTTCGTTGTGCAGCAGGATGGTCGCGCCGCCGAACACCACGATGATGCCCAGGCTCAGCCACTGCATGGCCTCCACCTTGCCGGTGGAGTAGCGGAACCAGGCGATCTGGGCCACGGTGGCCGCAATGGCGACGCCGGTGGCGATGTAGATGCCCCAGAGCTTGAACGCCACGAAGAACAGGGCGATCGGAAAGAAGTCGAGCAGCAGTTTCATCAGGCTTTCTTGGTGTCTTGTTCCGGCTGGAAGTCCAGCGACGCGGAATTCATGCAGTAACGCAGGCCGGTGTCGGTCGGGCCGTCGGGGAACACGTGGCCCAGGTGGCAGCCGCACTGCGCGCACACCGTTTCGACGCGGACCATGCCGTGGCTCGCGTCGCGGATTTCCTTGATCGCGCCCGGCACCGCCTGCGAGAAGCTGGGCCAGCCGCAGCCGGCGTCGAACTTCGTTTCCGAGTCGAACAGCTTGTTGCCGCAGCAGATGCAGTGGTAGCTGCCGTCGGCCCAGACGCGTTCGTACTTGCCGCTGAAGGGCCGCTCGGTGGAAGCATGGCGCGTGACCTGGAAAGCGCCGGGCTCGGCGCCTTTCTGCGCCAGCAGCGCTTTCCATTCGGCTTCGGATTTTTCGATCGGGTAGTTGTCGTTCATGAAGAGCAGCTGATCTCGATGTGGGCAGCCCAGTCGGGCGGGAAGCCGGCCTTGTCCTCTTGCTCCGGGTGTTCGTCGAACGGAGCCTGGACCAGGCGCAGCAGAGCTTCGACCTCGGTCATGTCCATTAGTTTCGCCTGCCGGATGGCCAGCTCGCACAGGTGGTTGCGCAGCACGTATTTGGGGTTGACCCGCAGCATGCCGGCGCCGGCGCCCCCGCGGTCGTCCGGCAGGCGCTCTTCGTATTGTCGGAGCCAGCCGTCAAATCTTTCACGGTCGGGGAACAGGTCCCGGACGGGGTCCACCGGGCCGCCGCCCACGAACTTGGACAGCCGCCGCCAGAAGACGGGATAATCCACGCGGCCGGCCGCCAGCTGCTGCAGCACCTGCTCGACCAGCTCCCGATCGCCTTCCTGTTCGCCGACCAGCCCCAGCTTGGCCCGCATCCGGCCCTCCAGCTCGCGCGGAAACACCGTCTTGTACGACTCCAGCGCCGCCAGCGCCAGTTCCTGGTTTTCGATCAGCGGCAGCAGCGCCTGGCCGAGGCAGAACAGATTCCAGTAGGCGACGTTGGGCTGGCGGTTGAAGGCGTAGCGGCCCGACTCGTCGCTGTGGTTGCAGATGTGGTTGGGGATGAAGGCGTCGAGGAACTGGAACGGCCCGTAGTCGATCGTGAGCCCCAGGATGCTCATGTTGTCGGTGTTCATCACGCCGTGGCAGAAGCCCACCGCCTGCCATTGCGCCACCATCGCCGCCGTCCGCTCGCTGACCTGCTCCAGCAAGGCCGCATAGGCATTGCCGGCGAAGCGGCCGCCCTGGCGGCACTCCGGATAGAAGCGGTCGATCACGAAATCGGCCAGCGCGCGCAGCTCGCCCAGCTGCTCGCGGGAGGAAAAATGTTCGAAGTGGCCGAGCGGATGAAGCTGGGCGCCACCCGCAGCACCACGGCGGCGGTCTCGATCTCCTCGCGCCGCACCGGCTGCGGCGAGCCGACCACCGCCAGCGCGCGGGTGGTGGGAATACCGAGTCCGTGCATCGCTTCGGAACCCAGGTACTCCCGGATGCTCGAACGCAGCACGGCGCGGCCGTCGCCCATGCGCGAGTAGGGCGTGTGGCCGCTGCCCTTGAGCTGCAGCTCCTGCGGGCCGATCGGCGTGTCCAGTTCGCCGAGCAGGATCGCCCGGCCGTCCCCGAGCTGCCCTGCCCACACGCCGAACTGGTGGCCGCTGTAGACGCTGGCCAGGGGCCGGCTGCCGGCGAACGGCAGGTTGCCGGCCAGCGCCTGGACCACGGACTCGCTGGCCAGGTGGCCTGGAGCCAGGCCCAGGGCGGTGGCGAAGGGCGCGTTGATCGAAACCGGGTAGGGCGCCGCCAGCGGCGTCGGCTTGAGTTCGGTGTAGAAGGCCGCGCCCAAGCTGGCGAAGCCGGGCTGCCAGGGGCGGCCCAGGTCCACGGCGGGCACGGTGTCGACGGCTGATTCCATGCCGCATTGTCCCTTGGGGGGCCGAGACCCGGCTGCCTTAGGGGATTCGCTTACTTCTCGGGGTGCATGGTTGTTACGCATAATTGCCAGCAGAAGAGCTCGTCACCTGGGCTCCAGAAGCTAGGGAGGAAGTAACCAAATGAGTGATTTTTCTTCGTTGGAGCAGTCCTTCGCGCTGATGCCCGCGGGCATGCCGATGCCGCTGGTCGACGAGCCGCGCCTGTACGGAACGCCGCTCTCGAACGACGTCCAGCCGCACGAAGTGGCCTTCCGCCAGTTGCGCGGCGCCCGCGAGATCGGCCGTATCCTCCACCTGCGCAACGAGATCGCATTGCCGGCGTCCGCCCTGCGCGACGCCGGTTTCGGCACCCGCGAAAAAAAAGAGATGAAATCGGCATGGTCGGCGGCTTTCTTCGCTACGGCGAATACATCGGCACCATTCGCCTGCTGCCGATGACCCAGGGCCTCGCTCCCTGCGAAAAGCTGGTGGAGCGGCACGGCATCTCCGACGATCTCATGCAGGACAGCTGGGAAGTGGGCCGGCTGGTGCTCGGGCCGCAATACCGCAGCGGCCCCGAATCCCTCAAGCGTTGCCTGTTCCTGACGCTGGTGCACCTGATCGAAATCACCGAAGTGGAAAATCTCTTTGCCTCCTGCACTCCCCTGCTCAGCCGGCTGTACCGCCGATTCGGATTCAACGTGCTGGTGAAGGACGCCAGCCAGGACGCCGAAGGCACCTATTCACTCATCCACGGCACCGTTCCCTCGGTGCTGCGGGCCTTGGCCGGCAACGACGACGAACGCCAGCTGGCCGAAGAAATACTGCTCGAGCGCGCCGGCGCGGGAGCACTGCAATGATCAAGACCCTGCGCAACCTGTACCGCCACTACGAGGACTACCACGCCTACGGCCCGCCACGGCTGCGGACGATGGGGTACCTGGGCGCCATCACCTATGTGGCGTTCTATTTCATCCGTTTCACCAAGCCCAATGCCTCGCTGACCGACGACCTGTGGCCGCGCCTGCTGGCCGTCGTGCTGTTCATGGCGCTGGGCCTGCGCGACTACTGGCCCGAGCGGATCAAGCCTTACTACATCCGCTACTCCTACTTCGTGCTGCTGTACTGCCTGCCGTGCTTCACGGTGCTGGTGGCGCTGCAGCGCGGCGGCGGCGTCGCGGCCATCTCCAACGCCTTCATCATCCTGTGTTTCCTGGTGCTGCTGACCGACTGGCGCAACACCGTGGTGATGCTGGTGACCGGCACCGCGGTGGCGGCCGGCATCTACGTGCTGTCGACCGCGCAGCCGAGGGTGCCGATGGACCTGGTGGCGCAGTTGCCGGCCTTCATCCTGGTGGTGATCGGCGGCAACCTGTTCAAGTCCAACACGGACAAGATCGACGCCGAGCGCAAGCTGCGCGCCACCCAGGCGCTGGCCGGATCGATCGCCCACGAGATGCGGCACCCGCTGGCCCAGCTGAAGCACAGCCTGGAGGGCATGCAGGAAGTGCTGCCGGCCCCGGGCGCGGCGCGGCAGTCGGCCAAGCTCGATGCGATGCAGGTGGAGTCGCTCTACCGCCACCTGGCGCGGGGCGAGCAGGCGGTGCAGCGCGGGCTGCAGGTCATCACCATGACGCTGGACCAGGTGAGCGCCCGTCCGCTCGACGTCACCGGCTTTCGCTACCTGTCGGCGGCGGAGGTGGTGCAGCAGGCCGTCGAGGAATACAGCTACGACAGCGACAACGCGCGCGACAAGGTCAGCGTCACGGTGGCGGCCGACTTCACCTTCAGGGGTGACGAGACCGCCTACCTGTTCGTGCTGTTCAACCTGATCAAGAACGCGCTCTACTACCTGACGCCTTACCCGGACACCCGCCTCACCATCACGGTGGGCGACCAGGAGGTGAAGGTGCGCGACAACGGGCCAGGCATCGCGCCCGATGTGCTGAAGGGACTGTTCGAGCCGTTCCGCTCGGTCGGCAAGTCCGGCGGCACCGGCCTGGGCCTGGCCTATTGCAAGCGCGTGATGCAGGCCTTCGAAGGCGGGATCACCTGCCATTCGGTGCCGGGC
Organism: Ramlibacter sp.; assembly: GCA_028292195.1. Taxonomy (GTDB): domain Bacteria; phylum Pseudomonadota; class Gammaproteobacteria; order Burkholderiales; family Burkholderiaceae_C; genus Ramlibacter. Next base: position 11,684 of record JAQGMU010000257.1, read on the forward strand.
CAGTTCACCGAATTCACCATGCGCTTCCCCGCCATCAGCGAGGACGAGCGCGAGCAGCATCGCCTGGCCGAAGTGGCGCAGGCCCGCACCCTGCTGGCCGGCAAGCGCCTGCTGATCGTGGAAGACGACGCCGTGCAGCGCATGGCCACCCGCCACAAGCTCGGCCCGCTGGCGCTGACCGCGGAGCTGGACGAGGCGGCCGACGGCCAGGTGGCGCTCGACCTGCTGGGCCGCCGCGCCTACGACATCGTGCTGCTCGACCTGCAGATGCCCGGCCTGGACGGCTATGCGGTGGCCGACAAGATCCGGCGCGAGCCCGGCCCCAACCGGGACGTGCGCATCGTCGCCTACACCAGCGAGCCGGCGCACCTGGCCCGCGCCAAGGCGCTCAAGGGCGGCATGGACGGCTTCATCAGCAAGCCCTGCGCGCAGCTGCCCCTGCTGGCGGCCCTGCAGCAGGTGGTGCAGCAGCCGCGCGGCGCCAGCCGCGTCGCCCCCGGCCGCCTGGCCGGCCGCCGCATCCTGCTGGCCGACGACAGCGCCTTCAACCGCAAGGCCGTGGCCGCCTACCTGCGCAATGCCGCCGCCAGCGTGATCGAGGTGGAGCACGGCCAGGCCGTGCTGGACCAGCTGCACGCGCACGAAGAGGGCTTCGACGCCGTGATCGTCGACCTGCACATGCCGGGCATGGACGGGCTGGAGACGGCCCAGGCCATCCGCAGTGCGACCGAGTCCTGGTGCACCGTGCCGGTGGTGGCGCTGACCGCCCATTCCGACGAACCGGCAGTGGCCGCGGCCCGCGCCGCCGGCATGGACGCCTTCCTGGTCAAGCCGGTCGACGCCGGCCTGCTGTACGAAACGCTGGTGCGGCTGGTGGCCGGCACCGGCAGGGGCCCGCTGGGCGCCGAACCGGCGGCTGTGGTGGTGCCCGCGCCGGCGTCCGCCGACGGCCTGCTCAACGTGCAGCGGCTGGAAAGCTACCAGCGGCTGGGCATGCTGGAGGAACTGCTGACCGACTACCTTCCCGAAATGGCCCGGCTGGTGGGCGTGCTGCAGGAGACCGCCGCCGGCGACGACAAGGTGCGCAGCCTGGACGCCCTGCATTCGCTGCTGGGCATGAGCGGCGAAGCCGGCGCGCAGGCGCTGTACCAGCATGTGCGGCGCGTCTATGTGCCGCTGCTGGAGCACGGCGAATGGCCGGCCGCGGGCGGCTGGATGCCCCAGCTGCAAATGCTCGCCACCCAGACCGAACGAGCACTCAAGGTCTACTGCGCAACGGAATCCCGCAGCGGCAGCGATCACTGATCGAGCCACTGGGAAATCGCGCAGCGATTTCTCAGTGAATAATTAGCGATGCCGCACGATCTCGGGGGCGAAGCTCCGTCCATCCTGTTCGTCGACGACGAACCGACGTCGCGCAAATGGTTCGCCCGCGAGTTCGGCGACGAGTTCAAGGTCGCCACGGCCGGCAGCGCCGATGAGGCGCTGGCCATCCTGGGCGAGCGCAGCCACGAATTCGGCGTGCTGGTGACCGACTACCGCATGCCGGAGCGGGACGGCATGAAGCTGCTGCGGGCGGTGCAGCGCGACTTCCGCCACGTGGTCCGCCTGCTGGCCACCGCCTACGCCGAGAAGGACGTCGCCATTGCCGCCGTCAACCAGGGCAAGGTGCTGCGCATCCTGGAAAAGCCGCTGGACGGCGCAGCCACCCGCGAGGCCCTGCGCGAGGCGATCGCGATGTTCCGCAGCCAGGCGCTGGAGCGCATGCTCAACGAGGGCCGGGTGGCGGCGCTGCGCGAAGCCATCGGCTTCCTGGCCCACGAGCTCAACACCCCGCTGGCCACGGTGCGGGGCTACGTCAGCACGGTGGCGTCGCGCCACCTGCCGCAGACGGCCGATTCGCCGCCCGGCGTGGCGCAGTTCAGCGAGGACCATCCGGGCGAGATCCTGGCTGCGCTGGAGCGGGCCGAGCGGCGCGCGCTCTACGCCCAGTCGCTGGTCTCCACCTTCGTGCAGTCGGCGCGCGACGCCTATCCCGGAGCAGTGGCGCACTCGATCACGGCCAGCAGCATCGTCAGCGCGCTGCTGGACGAATTCCCTTTCGACGGCAACGAGCGCGCCATCGTCACGAGCGACGTGCAGCGCGACTTCTCGCTGCCGGGGCGGCGCGACCTGCTGTACCTGGTGCTGTGCACGCTGACCAAGAACGCGATGCTGGCGCTGCGCGACCAGCCCGGCGCCCAATTGCGGCTGGAGGTGGGCTGCGACCCGCTGGCGCAGGCGGGGCGGCGCGCCTGGATCCAGTTCAAGGACAACGGCCCCGGCATCCCGCCGGCGGTGCTGGCCAAGCTGACCCGCGAGCCGGTGACCACCCGGGCGGCCACGGGTGGCAACGGCATGGGCCTGATGTTCTGCCACCGCGTGATGCAGGCGATCAGCGGCTCGCTCGACGTCCAGTCCGAGCTGGGTCAGGGCACGGCGGTGACGCTGTTCTTCCGGCCGATGTCGGAAAACGGCTCCGCCGCCTGAGCGCCCAGCAGCTGTTCGCGGTACTGGCCCGGTGGCAGCCCGAACCAGCGCCGGCAGGCCCGGAAGAAATTGCTGCTGTCGCCGAAACCGAGCTGGTGCGCCACTTCGCCCAGCGTGTAGCGGCTGTCGGCCAGGTACTTGCGGGCCAGCTCGCTGCGCGCTTCGTCCAGCAAGTGCTGGAACGAGGTGTTCTCGGCATGGAGGCGCCGCTGCAGCGTGCGGTCGGCCAGCGCCAGGCTCGCCGCCACGTCTTCGCGCCGCGGCTCGCCGCGGTGCAGGCGGCGCACGATCTCGTCGCTGACGCGGCAGCTGGTGCCGGCCTGGCCGAGGGCGGCCAGGCGCTCGCGCATCACGTGTTCGTGCAGCGCCAGCAGCGAGGGGTTGCGCGAGGGAATGGCCGCCTCGAGGTCGGCGGCGCCCAGCAGCAACTGGTTCTCTGCCTGGCCGAAACGCAGCGGGCAGGCGAAGGCGCCATGGTAGGCCGCCACCTCCGGCGGTTCGGCGAACTTGAAGTGCGCGGCCAGCGGCTGCACGTCGCGCCGTGTCAGCCACTGGCACAGCGTCAGCAGCGACAGCAGGCCATAGGAGAAGCGCTGGCGCGGCACCGGCCGGGTGTTGCCGGTGTGCCCCAGCACCAGCCAGGCCCTGCCGCCGTCCGCGGGCTGCAGGCCGAAGGTGGCGGCGTCGGAGATCAGTGCCGTGTAGCGCGCGAAGGCGGCCAGGCCGCTGCGCAGGTCGGGGCTGGACAGCATGGCGTAACCCACCACGTCGAAGTTCACGTACTTCAGCGTGAGCGCGCGGTCCAGGCCCAGCGCCGGGTCGCCCGAACTGGCGACGGCCAGCTCCCACAGCCGCGATACCTCGTCCACGCCGAAGCGCTCGCCGCCGTCTTCCAGCCGTTCGGGATCGATGCCGGCGGCGCGGAACAGCGCCGGCACGGCCAGGCCGCGCGCCGCGAACATCTCGGCCAGGCCCTTCACCCAGTTGCAGGAGCTGGTTTTTTGCATTGGGGGGTATGGTGTCCTGAAGTCAGTGGATTGGCTGCGTTGGGATAGCGGCCGGCGGCGCGCACGTGCCTAGAGTACGAATCCCGCGGCGCGCCCTGGATTTCATGCCAGCCGGCGGCCGCGCGCAAGTCGAGACTTACCACTATGGAGGAGACACCATGAGCATCCTGAGCGGCATGCGGGCCCTGCTGGGCGCCAGCCTGGCCTTGTGCGTCGGCGCCTGCGGCGGCGGCGGCAGCGGCGACCCGACGGAACGCAGCACCTCCCTGGGCACCGTCGTCGGCGTGCAGGCGTCCGGCGCCTACGCCTGGAAGGGCATTCCCTTCGCCAAGCCACCGGTCGGTGCGCTGCGCTGGAAGGCGCCTGCCGACCCGGACCCCTGGACCCGGCTGGACGCCACCCGCTTCGGCAATGCCTGCCTGCAGAACGGCCGCATCTACGGGCCGGGCAGCAACAACACCTACGACGCCACCATCGCCGCCACGCTCAACACCCCGGTGGGCAGCGAGGATTGCCTGACACTCAACGTCTGGCGGCCGTCCCATCCGCTGGCCAACCTGCCGGTGATCTTCTTCGTCTACGGCGGCAGCAACATCTCCGGCTACAGCGCCGACCCGGTGTACGACGGCGCCGCGCTGGCCAAGGCGGCGAATGCGGTCGTGGTCACGGCCAACTACCGCGTCGGCCCGCTCGGCTTCTTCAACCTGGCCCAGCTCAAGGGCGGAACGAATGCCGCCGAGGACTCCGGCAATTTCGCGCTGCTGGACCTGATCCAGGCGCTGAAATTCGTCAAGACCAACGCCGCGGCGTTCGGCGGCAACGCCGGCAACGTCACGCTGGTGGGGCAGTCGGCCGGCGCGATCAACGTCTGGGCGCTGCTCACGGCGCCGTCGGCCGCCGGCCTGTTCCACCGCGCGGTGCCGCTGTCCGGCGGCATCTCGCTGGCGAGCAACCTGCCGCCGGGCAACATCCCGACGCTGAACCCGGCCAGCACGTATGCGGCCCAGGCCAATGCCTTGCTGGCCCGCCTGTTGATCGCCGACGGCAAGGCCGCGGACATGGCCTCGGCCCTGACCTACATCGCCGGCCAGAGCGCGGCGGACATCGCGACCTACATGCGCGGCAAGGACGCCAAGGTGCTCCTGAGCACCTTGCTGGCCTCGGGCCTGACGGGCTCCGGGCCGATCCCGGACGGCACGCTGGTCCCGACCGACCCGATCGGCGCCATCGCCGCCGGCCGCTACAACAAGATGCCGGTGCTGGCCGGCAACACCGGCGAAGAGGGCAAGCTGTTCGCGCCTTTCCTCACCCTGCTGGGCGGGCCGCCGGGCTTCAAGATCACGGATGCCGTGCGCTTCAACATGATGGCCAATTTCGACCCGAACGCCGCCACCACGCTCACCGAGGCGGACATCCTGGATCCCGCCTACGTGCCTTCGGGCACCCCGGTGGCCGGCTGGACCGCCAAGGCCGGGCTGCTGGCGTCGGTGTTCCTGGCGCCCGCGCGCGACAACGCGCTCAACACGCTGAAGACGCAGCAGTCCGACGTCTGGTACTACCGCTTCGACTGGGCCCAGGAACCGGCGCCGTGGAACAAGATCTATGGCGCGGCGCACGCCTTCGACCTGCCCTTCCTGTTCGGCAATTTCGGGCCTTCGCTGTTCTCCAATGCGGTCAACAGCAACGCCAACCAGCCGGGCCGGCTGGCCCTGTCGGCGGCCATGATGGCCAGCCTGGGCGCCTTCGCCCGCAACGGCGACCCGAACACGCCGGAGCTGGGCACGACCTGGCAGCCGTGGCCCAAACGCCTGGTCTTCGACGCGACTCCGGCGCAGGCGCGCATCGCCACCGAATAGCGCCGGAAGTTCCGGGATGCGGCGGCCCAGGCTACTGGGTTTAGGATGGGCCCGTCCTGAACCACCGCATCCCGAGGAGACAAGAAAATGCTGGGCCTGATGCAAAGCCAACCGCTGCTGATCTCGTCGCTGATCACGCACGCGGAACGCCACCACGGCGACGCCGAGATCGTGTCGCGCCGGGTCGAAGGCGACATCCACCGCTACCAGTGGCGCGACGTCGCCCGGCGGGCGAAGCAGGTCGCCCACGCTTTGGAGGGCATGCAGCTGCTGTTCTCCGACCGCGTGGCCACGCTGGCCTGGAACGGCTACCGCCACCTGGAGCTGTACTTCGGCGTCAGCGGCTCGGGCCGGGTGCTGCACACCATCAACCCGCGGCTGCATCCGGAGCAGATCGCCTGGATCGCCAACCACGCCGAAGACCAGGTGCTGTGCTTCGACCTGAGCTTCCTGCCGCTGGTGCAGGCGATCCACGCCAAGGTCCCCGGCATTCGCCAGTACGTGGCGCTGTGCGACGCGGCCAGGCTGCCGGCCGACAGCGGCATCCCCAGGCTGGTGGCCTACGAGGACTGGATAGGCGGCCATCCGACCGACTACCAGTGGCCCGCTTTCGACGAGAACTCCGCGTCGAGCATGTGCTACACGAGCGGCACCACGGGCCATCCCAAGGCGGCCCTCTACAGCCACCGCTCCACCACCCTGCACGCCTACGCCGCCGCGCTGCCCGATGTCATGAGCCTGTCGGCGCGCGACTCGGTGCTGCCCGTCGTGCCCATGTTCCACGTCAACGCCTGGGGCATCCCGTATTCGGCCGCGCTCACCGGCTGCAAGCTGGTGTTCCCCGGCCCGGCGATGGACGGCAAGTCGGTCTACGAGTTGATCGAAGCGGAGAAGGTCACTTACGCGGCCGGCGTGCCGACGGTGTGGCAGATGCTGCTGGCGCACATGAAGCCGGACGGCCTGCGCTTCTCGACGCTCAAGCGCACCGTGATCGGCGGCTCGGCCTGCCCGCCGGCGATGATCAACGCCTTCCGCGAGGACTACGGCGTGGAGGTGCTGCATGCCTGGGGCATGACGGAGATGAGCCCGCTGGGCACGCTGTGCACGCTGAAGAACAAGCACCTGACGCAGCCGGCCGCGGACCAGATGAAGATCCGGCTCAAGCAGGGCCGGGCGATCTACGGCGTCGACATGAAGATCATCGGCGAAGACGGCACGGAGCTCGGCTGGGACGGCAAGGCTTACGGCGACCTGTACGTCAAGGGCCCGTGGGTGGTGCGCGAGTACTTCAAGGGCGAGGGCGGCGACCCGCTGGTGGACGGCTGGTTCCCGACCGGCGACGTGGCCACCATCGACGCCGACGGCTACATGCAGATCACCGACCGCAGCAAGGACGTGATCAAGTCCGGCGGCGAGTGGATCAGCTCGATCGACGTCGAGAACATCGCGATGGCGCACCCGGCGGTGCTGATGGCCGCCTGCATCGGCATGAAGCATCCGAAGTGGGACGAACGCCCGATCGTCGCCGTGGTGAAGAGGCCGGGCGCCGAGCTCACGCGCGAGGAACTGCTGCAGTTCTTCGAAGGCAAGATCGCCAAGTGGCAGGTGCCGGACGACGTGGTGTTCGTCGATGCGATCCCGCTGGGCGCCACTGGCAAGATGCTGAAGACCAGGCTGCGGGAACAGTTGAAGGACTATCGGCTGCCGAC
>JAQGMU010000260.1 GCA_028292195.1 Ramlibacter sp.
GCCGTGGCTGCGGCCGGCATCGCGCCGGCGGTTGCGGCCGGGGCGAAGGCAGTGGCGGTGCCAGGCGCCGGCTGCGCCGGTTCGGCGAACTTCGCGCCGGCGGCGTTGGCCATGTAGGCCGCGGCGCGGGCAACCTCGGTGTCCTCGAAGTCGCCGCCGCCCTGGGCCGGCATCGCGCCCTTGCCATGCAGGGCCGACTGCACCAGGGCGTCGAAGCCCTTGCCGATGCGGGCGGCCCAGGCAGCGGCGTCGCCCAGCTTGGGGGCGCCGGCGGCGCCGGTGCTGTGGCAGGTGGTGCACTGGGCCTTGAAGACCTCTTCGCCGCTCTTGAGCGGGCGGTTGGGGTCGCGGATCTCCACCATGCCGACCTTGCGGATGCGCTCGGTCACGCCGCGCTCCACGTCCGGCGTGGTCAGGCCGCCCAGGGAGTAGTGCTCCACTTCGCTGCTGCCGGCCGGCTTGTTTTCGGCGGTGACATAGGCCACCAGCGCGATGATGATGAAGACCGGGACCAGGAAAGAGAACAGCACCGCGATCAGCAGCTGCTTGGGGGTCTTGATCGGGCCGGTGTGGGCTTCTTCGCTCATGGCGTCCTCGGTGAATGCGCGTTTCCGCTCTTGCGGAGCGGTTCGAAAATCAACCGGGGATTATAGCCAGCGGGCTCCCGCCGCCCGGCCGGGGCGCACCGGGGCTAAAGGATCTTGCTCAGGAAGGCCCGCGTCCGCTCATGGGCCGGCTGGCCGAAGATGGCCTCCGGCGGGCCTTCCTCCATGATCACGCCCTGGTCGATGAAGATCACGCGGTCGGCCACTTCGCGGGCAAAAGCCATCTCGTGGGTCACCACCACCATGGTCATGCCCTCCTGCGCCAGCGCGCGCATGACGGCCAGCACCTCGCCGACCATCTCCGGGTCCAGCGCGGAGGTCGGCTCGTCGAACCGCACGATCCGGTGCTGCAGCGCCACGGCGCGGGCGATCGCGACGCGCTGCTGCTCGCCGCCGGAGAGCTGCTTGGGATAAGCCTCCAGCTTGTCGAGGAGTCCCACCTTGTCCAGCAGCGCCGTCGCCCGCTCCCGCGCCGCGGCGGCGGTCAGCCCGCGCACCTTGGTCGGCGCCAGGGTGATGTTCTCCAGCACGGTCTAGTGGGGGAACAGGTTGAAGCGCTGGAACACCATGCCGATTTCGGAGCGCAGCGCGTCGACGTCGGTCCTGGGGTCGTGCACGGGCACGCCGTGCACCAGCACCTCGCCGCCGGACGCGTCCTCGAGGCCGTTCAGGCAGCGCAGGAAGGTGCTCTTGCCGGAGCCGGACGGCCCGATCACGCACACCACTTCCGACGCCTGCACCGCGCAGTCTATGCCGCGCAGCACGCTCAGCTGGCCGAACTGCTTGGTCAGGCCCTTAACGCGAATCACCGCGTCCATAGCGAGCCTCCAGCTTCTTGACGGCCCAGGCCAGGCCGAGGGTGAGCACCCAGTACATGAACGAGATGGTGAGGTAGGGCTCCCAGTAGCGCGAATAGGCGCCGGCCACCGTGCGCGCGGCATAGGCCAGTTCGGCCAGGCCGATCGCCGACACCAGCGACGAGTCCTTCAGCAGCGAGATGGCGTTGTTGCCCAGCGGCGGCAGCATCCGGCGGAAGGCCTGGGGCAGCACCACGTGGAACATGGTCCGGCCGAACGACATCCCGAGCGAGCGCGAGGCTTCGACCTGGCCGCGGTCGATCGACTGGATGCCGGCGCGGAACACCTCGGAGATGTAGGCGCCGGAATTCAGCGTCAGGGCCACCACGCCGGACAGGAAGGCGCCGTAGTTCTGCTTGATGTTGCGTGCCGCCTCACCGGAGATCAGCAGGCCGTCCGCCGGGTTGATGAACAGCGGCATCACCGCGAAGTGGATCAGCAGGATCTGCACGAACAGCGGCGTGCCGCGGAAGAAGCTGACGTACACCGTGGCGGGCCAGCGCAGCGCGAAGCGGCAGATCTGCCGCGCCGGCGCATGCCTGGCCTCGGCGACCCGCGCCATGCCGATCGCCAGCCCGAGCGCCGTGCCCTGCACGATGCAGATCAGCGTGACGAGGATCGTCATCTGCAGGCCGCGCCAGAACAGCGCGCCGTACTCCGCGATGATGTCGGCGCGGAACCAGCCGAACCAGAGAACCTGCTCCATGCGGGAGGAGACCGCGGCTTACTGCGCCGGCAGGACGGGCGCGTCCGCCTGGAACCACTTCCTGTAGATCTGGGCATAGGTGCCGTCGGCCTTGACGGCGGCCAGGCCGGCGTTGAGCTTGGCCAGCAGCGCCTTGTTGCCCTGCTTCACAACGATGCCGAAGTATTCCTTGGGGAAGTTCGGGTCGCTGACGGTCTTGAGGTTCTTGTGCTCCTGCGCGCGGAAGGCGATCACGCCGTTGTCGCCGATGGCGGCATCGAGGCCGTTGCTGGCCAGCTCGGCGATCACGACCGGCGTGCTTTCGAAGCGGCGGATGTCGGGGTTGGTCTTGCCGAATTCGCGCGAGGCCATGTCGTCGCCGGTGCTGCCGGTGACCACGCCGATCTTCTTGCCGGCCAGGTCCTTCAGGCCCCTGGCGCTGCTTTCCTTTTGCACGGCGATCAGCTGGCGCGCCTCGAAGTAGGGGGTGGTGAAGTCGTACGACTGCTTGCGCTTGTCGTTGATGGTCACGCCGGAGATCACCAGGTCGACGTCGCCGTTGTTGAGGGCGGCGAAGATGCCGGTCCAGGGCGTGTTGACGATCTTGACCTGCAGGCCGGCCTTCTGGGCGATGGCCTTGATCATGTCGACGTCGTAGCCGACGATTTCCTTGGTCGGGCTTTCGTAGGCGAAGGGGCGGTAGGTGGCGCTGGAGCCGACGACCAGCTCCTGGGCCAGGGCCAGGCCGGAAGCGCAAAGCATGGCGATGCCGGCGATGAACGCGGCGAGGTGTCTGGAACGCATGGGATGTCTCCGTTGGGTGGTGGGCGGGGACGGACATTCGTCCCGCGGCTCAACCCTCAAGCGTAACCGACGCCGCCGCGCGGCCGGTCCCCGAGCCGAGCACGATCGCATCCCACACGGCCGTTTCCGCTCAAGTCCGCCCGGGCGCGGCGCGGGGACAGCTGCTGAGGCCCAGCACCTGGTACAGCGGGCAATACCCGAGCATCGCCGTCACCAGCGGCACCACGCCGATGTAGCCCCACGGGCCGATGATGCCGGTGCCGGCGAGGAACACCAGGACGAAGCCCGCGAAGATGCGCAAGAGCTTGTCGAGCGTGCCGATGTT
>JAQGMU010000267.1 GCA_028292195.1 Ramlibacter sp.
GAACGGCACCGCGCACCAGCAGCAGGCCGCGGGCTTCGTCCACGCGGACGACGCCGAGGTTCTGCACGGTCTTGGTCACGTCGCCCTTGTGGCCGGACATCTTCTTGCCCGGGAACACGCGGCCCGGGTCCTGCGCCATCGAAATCGAGCCGGGCACGTTGTGCGAACGGCTGTTGCCGTGCGACGCGCGCTGCGACTTGAAGTTGTGGCGCTTGATGGTGCCCATGAAGCCCTTGCCGATCGAGGTGCCCTGCACGTCGACCAGCTGGCCGGCGGAGAAGACGTCCTGGACCGGAACCGTCGCGCCGGCCGCGTACTTGGCGGCGGCATCGGCGGCGAGGCGGAATTCACGGATGATTTCACCGGCTTCGACACCCGCCTTGGCGAGGTGTCCGGCTTGCGGCTTGGTCACGCGCGAGGCTTTGCGCGAACCGTACGTGACCTGCAGGGCCACGTAGCCGTCGGTGTCTTGGGACTTGACCTGGGTGACGCGGTTGTTCGACACGTCGATCACCGTGACCGGGACAGCGTCCCCGTCATCGGTGAACAGGCGCATCATGCCCACCTTGCGGCCCAGCAACCCGAGGCTGCTTAGACTCATGTTATTACTCCGTTACCTTCGCCGCAGCCGCTGCAATTGGCTTCTGCGTTTGACGTCTCCCGAGGGAAACGGCGAAAGAAGGTTGATAAATTGCCCGCCTCTGGAGACTGGCTCCGGCGGACACAAAACACTCCACCCATTTCGGGCGAAGTCCGAGATTATAGCCTCCCCGTGAAAACGCTGCAACGCGCACCCTTCTCGCGCGGCAGAATGCCGTCTCGCGACAAGACGCGAGGGGAGCTTCCGTGCGTAGATCGAGCCAGGCCGCCGGCCTGATCCTGGCGCTGTCCCTGGCGCCGTTCCCGGGTGTGGCCCAGGCCCAGGGCCTTGCGGCGCCCGCCGCCAACCTGCCGCTGGGTGGCTCGGCCGCACTGCTGGCTGGCGAGCCACAGTCCTTGCTGGCCGCCTGCCGCGCCGCCATGGCTGCCGCCCGGGCGGGCATGGCCGCCCTCCCGGCCAGCGAGGGCCAGGCGCTGGCGGCATTCGATACGAACCAGAAGATCCTGTCCGACGCCGGCGCCCGCGCCGGCCTGGCCAGCCAGGTCCACCCCGACCCGGCCTTGCGCGAGGCCGCCGAGCGCTGCGACCGCGAAGTGTCGGCCGTGCGCACCGATTTCGCGCTGGACCGGCGCATCTACGACAGCCTGCGGGCCGTGAATGCGGCGCCGCTGGACGCGGCAACGCGCCACTACCTGGAGCGCACGCTGCGCTCGTTCCGGCTGGCCGGCGTGGACCGCGACGACGCGGTGCGTTCGCGGATCAAGCAGCTGCACCAGGACCTGACGCGGCTGAGCCAGGCGTTCAACAACAATATCCGCGACAGTGTGCTGACGCTGGAAGTAGCCCCGGCCGACCTCGCCGGCCTGCCGGCGGACTTCGTCAAGGCCCATGCGCCGGACGCCAACGGCCGCGTCGCCCTCAGCACCGACAACCCCGACTACACGCCGGTGATGGCGTATGCCCGCAAGGCCGAAGTGCGCGAGGCTTTCTGGAAGCTCTACCGCCAGCGGGCGCACCCCGCCAACCTGGCGGCGCTGGACCAGATGCTGGCCAGGCGCCACGAACTGGCCCGGCTGCTGGGCTTCGCCAACTGGGCCGACTACGTCACCGCCGACAAGATGATCGGGACCGGCGCCAAGGCCGGCGAATTCATCGAGCGCATCGCGGCCGCGGCGGCGCCACGGGCCGAGCGCGACTACGCCGACCTGCTGGCCCGCAAGCGCAGGGACGACCCGACGGCGGCCCAGGTCCTGCCCTGGGACACCGGCTATTACTACGACCGCATCCGGGCCGAGCGCTTCGGCGTCGACGCGCAGCAGGTGCGGCCCTATTTCCAGTACGCCAGCGTCAAGCGCGCGGTGCTGGAGACCACTGCGCGCCTGTTCAACATCCGCTACGAGCCGGTGCGCGGCGCGGCGGTCTGGCACGCCGACGTGGAGGTCTACGACGTCTTCGACGGTGAGCGCAAGCTGGGGCGGATCTACCTGGACATGCATCCCCGCGCCAGCAAGTACAAGCACTACGCGCACTTCCGCCTGGTGTCCGGCAAGGCCGGCGTGACGCTGCCGGAGAGCGTGCTGGTCTGCAACTTCCGCCAGCCGACGGCCAGCGACCCCGGCCTGCTCGAATACCGGGACGTCACCACCTTCTTCCACGAGTTCGGCCACCTGCTGCACGCCATCCTCGGCGGCCAGTCGCGCTGGGCCGGGCTCTCGGGCGTGTCGACCGAGCGCGACTTCGTCGAGGCGCCGTCGCAGATGCTGGAGGAGTGGGTGCGCGACCCGAAGACGCTGCAGGGCTTCGCGCTTCACTACCAGACCGGCCAGCCGCTGCCCGCCGAACTGGCGACCCGGCTGCTGCGCGCCGAGGAACTGGGCAAGGGGATGTTCGTGCGCCAGCAGATGGCGTACGCGGCGATCAGCCTCGGGCTGCACGACCGCGACCCGGCCGGCCTGGACACGACGGAGTTCAGCAACAGGATGCAGGAGCGCTACACGCCCTTTCGCTCCGTGCCCGGCACCTACTTCCACGAAGCCTTCGGCCACCTCGATGGCTATTCGGCCGTCTACTACACCTACATGTGGTCGCTGGTGATCGCCAAGGACATGTTCAGCGCCTTCCGGGCGCAGGGCGACATCATGGATCCCGCGATGGCCGACCGCTACCGGCGCGCGGTGCTGGAGCCGGGGAGTTCCAAGCCGGCCGCCGAACTGGTGCGCGATTTCCTGGGACGGCCGTATGGCTTCGCGTCGTACGAGGCCTGGTTGAACAGCGACTGAGCGCCGCACCTGGGGTGGTGGGGTTCGCTACGCGAAACCCACCCCACATGGCCCCGTGCCGTTTTGTAGGGTGGGTTCGCGCAGCGACCCCACCGATACCAAAGAAAAAGCCGCCCGAAGGCGGCTTTTTCACAAGGCAAGCGGCAGCGATTACTGCAGCTTGATCTCGACGTCCACGCCGGCCGGCAGGTCCAGCTTCATCAGGGCGTCGACCGTCTTGTCGGTCGGGTCGACGATGTCCATCAGGCGCTGGTGGGTGCGGATCTCGAACTGGTCGCGCGACGACTTGTTGACGTGCGGCGAACGCAGGATGTCGAAGCGCTTCATGCGCGTCGGCAGGGGCACGGGGCCCTTGACGATGGCGCCGGTGCGCTTGGCGGTGTCGACGATCTCGGCGGCCGACTGGTCGATCAGCTTGTAGTCGAAGGCTTTGAGGCGGATGCGGATTTTTTGCTGGGCCATTTTGATTACTCCATGATCTTGGCAACAACCCCGGCACCGACGGTCTTGCCGCCTTCGCGGATGGCGAAGCGCAGGCCTTCTTCCATCGCGATCGGGGAGATCAGCTTGACGGTGATCGTCACGTTGTCGCCCGG
>JAQGMU010000272.1 GCA_028292195.1 Ramlibacter sp.
CAGCGCCGGATTGACCGAGATGCTGCTGGGGCTGGCGATCAGCAGCGTGTAGCCGTCGGGCGGCGCCTTGGCCACCAGGTCGGCCGCAATGCTCGACCCGTTGCCCGGCTTGTTGTCGACGAGCACCGGCTGCCCGAGCGCCTTGCTGAACGCCTCGCTCATCGCGCGGGCCACATAGTCGGCCGCACCGCCGGGCGTGAAGCCGATCACGACCCGGATCGGCTTGTTGGGGTAGTCGGCCGGCTGGGCCCAGGCGCCGCCGCCCAGGGCCCCCACGGCGAATGCCAGCAGCAGGTTCTTCATCTTCATGGCTTGTCTCCTCTTCGGGTCGAAATTCAGGCAGGCAGGCGCAGCACGATCTTGCCGACGTGGCCGCCGGCTTCCATGCGCGCCTTCGCTTCCTTCAGCCGCGCGAAGTCGGCCACCTGGTCGATGTGCGGCGTGATGCGGCGGGCCGCGAAATGGGGCATCACCTCGGCGACGAAGCGCGGCACGGCAGCCGCCCGCTGGGCCTTGCTGCGCAGCTTGTTGGACACGCCGAACAGCGTGAGCCGCTTCGCGTGCAGGGCCTCGAGGTCGATGTCCGCGTGCAGCACGCCGTCCACATAGCCCACGGTGGCGAGCCGGCCCTCGAAGCCGAGCGCGCGCACGCTCTCGGCGAAGACCGAGCCGCCAACGGTGTTGACGACGAGGTCGGCGCCCCGCTGGCCCGTGGCCTCCAGCACCGCCGGCGCGAAGTCCGGCAGGCGGGTGCACAGGCCGAGGTCCAGGCCCAGGGGCTTGAGCGCTTCCAGCTTGGCAGCCGAGCCGGAGGTGCCGATGACCCTGGCCTCCAGCACCTTCGCCAGCTGCAGCGAGGCGACGCCCACGCCCGACGACACGCCGTTGACCAGGAGCCATTCACCGGCCTTCAGCCGCCCCTGCAGCACCAGCATGTCGTAGGCGACCAGGAACGTCATCGGGATGCTGGCGGCCTCTTCCCATGACAGCGCCTCCGGCACCGCCATGGCCTCGGCCAGTTCCATCACCGCGTACTGCGAAAACGCGCCAGGGCAGCGGCCCATGACGCGGTCGCCCGGCCTGAAGCCCGTGACGCCGGGCCCGGCGGCGGTCACTACGCCGGCGCCCTCCCCGCCGATGGCCTTCCAGCTGCCGGCCTTGCCGTGCAGGCCATGCCCCAGGACGAACTCGCCGCGGTTCAGCGCCGCGGCATGCATCCGCACCAGCAACTGCCCCGGGCCCGGCTCCGGCAGCGGTGTTTCGCGCAGCTCCAGCACGGTCTCCGTGGCCGTCATCTGCATCCAGTAGGACTGCACCGGGCGTCTCCTAGCGGCCGGTGAAGACCGGCTTGCGCTTTTGCATGAAGGCGTTGCGGCCTTCGGTGTAGTCGGCGCTGTCGAAGCAGCCGCGGATCAGCGCCGTGCACAGCGCCAGGTCGAGGTCGGGCGAGGGTTTCAGCACCTCGCGCATGATCGCCTTGCCGGTCGCCACGGTCAGCGGCGCGTTGTCGCCCAGCGCGGTGGTGTATTCGGCCAGCAGCGCGTCCAGCGCCGCCGGTTCGCAGGTGCGCGACACCAGGCCCATGGCCTTGGCCTCGGCGGCGTCGACGCGGCGAGCCGTGAAGAACAGGTCCTTGGCCGCGCCGGGGCCGACCAGGTCGACCAGGTTCTTCATCGCCGAATAGCGGTAGCCCAGGCCCAGGCGCGCCGCGGGAATCGAGAACACCGAGTCGGTGGCCGCGATGCGCAGGTCGCAGGCGATCGCCACGTTCACCCCGCCGCCGATGCACCAGCCCCGGATGCAGGCCAGCGTCGGCTTGGGAAACTCGTGGATGCCGGTCAGGCACTGTTCGGCCATCGCCTCGTAGCGGACCACGGCCTCGCGCGCGGCGCGCATGTCCTCGAACTGCGAGATGTCGGCGCCGGACACGAAGGCCTTCTCGCCCGCGCCGGAAAACACGACGAGGCGCACGCGGTCGTCGTCCCGCGCCAGTTGCAGCAGCGGCGGCACCGCTTCCCACATGTCGACCGACAGCGCGTTGTGCCGGGCCGGGTTGTTGAAGCGGATGTGCAGCGTGCTGGCAGCCAGCCAGGTCTCGACGCGCTCCGTGCCGGATGCGTAGGTGGGATGCGTCATCAATAGACTCCGGTTTTTTTCATGCGGGCGAGGTCGTCGGCGCTGATGCCCAGCTCGCGCAGGACTTCCTCGGTGTGTTCACCGCGGCGCGGCGCCGCCCGCGCGATGCTGCTGGGCGTGCGCTCCAGCTGCATCGGCTGGCCGACCAGGCGCTGCGGGCCGTGCCAGCTGGAAACGACTTCCTTGACCATGCCCAGGTGCTCGATCTGCGGCTCGGCGAACACCTCGCGCATGTCGCTGATGAGGCCGCAGGCCACGCCACCCTCGTTGAACTGCGCTATCCAGTGGCTGCGGTCCTGCGCGGCCAGGCGCTTGTTGATCTCCGCATTCAGCGGATCGCGGTTGACGTCGCGCGACACCTTGTTGTGGTAGCGCGGGTCCGTGATCCATTCGGGCGCACCCAGGATGTTGCAGAAGCGCTCCCAGATCTTGGAGCCGAACACCGCGATGTTCAGGTAGCCGTCGCGCGCCTTGTAGACGCCGGTCGGGATGCTGGTCGGATGGAAGTTGCCGGCCTGCGTGGCGACCTCGCCGTCGATCAGGTAGCGCGAAGTCTGGAAGTCCATCATGTAGACCATGGCCTCCAGCAGCGACGTGTGCAGCCACTGGCCCTTGCCCGAAGCCTCGCGCTCCAGCAACGCGACCAGGATGCCCTGCGCCGCGAAGATGCCGGCGCACAGGTCGGCGATCGGGATGCCGACCCGCATCGGGCCCTCGCCCGGGATGCCCGTGACCGACATCAGCCCGCCCATGCCCTGCGCGATCTGGTCGAAGCCCGGCCGGGTGGCCAGCGGCCCGGTCTGGCCGAAGCCGGAGATGCTGGCGTAGACCAGGCCGGGGTTGTCCGCCGCCAGCGTCTCGTAGTCGATGCCCAGGCGGAACTTCACGTCCGGCCGGAAGTTCTCGACCACCACGTCGGCGCCGGCGATCAGGCGCTTCAGCGTCGCGATGCCCTCGGCTTCCTTCAGGTTCAGCGTGATCGAGCGCTTGTTGCGGTGGGTGTACTGGTAGTCGGAGCCGTCCTGGCCGCCGAGCGTGTCGTCGCCGCGCATGTGTTCGGGCATCTGGACCTGGATGACGTCGGCGCCCCAGTCAGCGAGCTGGCGGCAGGCAGTGGGGCCGGCGCGCACCTGGGTGAGGTCGATGACGCGGAACCGCTGCAGGGCGGAAGAGGCGGGAAGGTGGGGCATTCGGCGATCTCGAAGAACAATAAAAGCGACAAAAAAACGGGGTCGTGTTCGGGGGAGTTAGTGTTACCACTGATCGCCAAAGTGTCAACACTTG
>JAQGMU010000346.1 GCA_028292195.1 Ramlibacter sp.
CCGCGTGCTACCGACTGGTGGACCTCTACGGCATGTCCGACATGATGGCCAACCACATCTCGGCGCGCGTGCCGGGGGAGGAGTCCTTCCTGATCAACCCGTATGGAATGATGTACGAGGAGATCACGGCGTCCTGCCTGATCAAGGTGAACCTGGCGGGCGAGATCCTTTCCAAGCCGGACTTCGGCGCGCTGAACTACGGCATCAACAAGGCCGGTTACGTGATCCACAGCGCCGTGCACGAAGCGCGCCCGGAAGTGGGCTGCATCATCCACACGCACAGCTGGGCGTCGATGGCCGTCTCGGCGCTCGATTGCGGGCTGCTGCCGATCACGCAGACGGCGATGCGCTTCCTCAAGATCGGCTACCACGAGTACGAGGGCGTGGTGCTGGACAACGCGGAGAAGGCGTCCCTGATCGCGGACCTCGGCAACGGCGAAGCGCTGGTGCTGCGCAACCACGGCGCCCTGGTCGTCGGCCGCACCTGCGGCGAAACCTTCAACTGGACGCATCGCCTCGAGCTCGCCTGCCGCTCGCAGATCGCGGCCATGTCGTGCAACACCAAACTGCGGCCCGTGCCACAGGACGTGCTGGAAGAAACCTGGAACAACTACCAGCCCGGCACCCGGCGCCCCTACGGTCTGATGGAGTGGGCTGCGTTGCTGCGCAAGCTGGAGCGGCTGGACCCGAGTTTCCGCACCTGAAGTTCACGACAAGGAGACGCGCATGGATGGGACCTGGAACCCGAACCGACGAAGCTTGCTGGCCGGCGCGGCGGCGCTGGCGGTGCCGGCCGCATGGGGGCAGGCGCCGGACTACCCATCGCGGCCGGTGCGCATCATTGTGGCCTTCACGGCCGGCGGCACCACCGACATCCTGGCGCGTGCGGTGGGCCAGAAGCTCGCCGAGCGCTTCAAGCAGAACTTCCTGATCGACAACAAGCCCGGCGGCGGCGGCAACATCGGCACCGAGATGGCCGCCCGCGCCGCGCCCGACGGCTACACGCTGATCGTGAATTCGGTCGGCCCGATGGCGGTGAACCCGACGCTGTACAAGAAGCTGAACATCAACCCGCTGGTCGACCTGGTCCCCATCGTACAGATCGCCGACGTGCCCAACGTGCTGGTGGTCCACCCTTCCCTGCCGGCGCGGACGATGGACGAATTCATCGCCTACGCGAAGGCCAGGCCCGGCCAGCTCAATTACGGCTCCACCGGCGTCGGCACTTCGTCGCACCTCTCGGGCTACATGCTCAGCAAACGGGCCGGCGTGGAGACCACCCACGTGCCGTACCGCGGCGCCGACGCGCTCAACGACTTGCTGGCGGGCCGGCTGCAGTTCATGTTCGCCACCATTCCGTCGGTGATCCAGCACATCCAGGCCGGCAAACTGCGGGCCATCGCGGTCAGCAGCAGCACGCGCTCGCGCTCGATGCCGGACGTTCCCACCGTGGCGGAGCGCGGCTTCCCGGGCTTCGAGGCCGGCTCGTGGTTCGGCTTCTTCGCGCCCAAGGGCACCCCGGACGCGGTGGTCGTGGCGCTGAACAAGGCCGTGAACGAAGCCCTGCCCTCCCTTTCGGAGCAACTGGTGCGTGAAGGCGCCGACCCGGTCGGCGGGCCGCCCGAGCAGTTCGGCCAGTTCGTGCAGAAGGAATACGAAAAATGGCGGGTCGTCGTGCGTGAGTCCGGCGCCACCGCGGAGTGATGGACAACGCCGCGCCGCTGCGCATCCTGCTGTCGCGGGAGACGCTAGTCAAGCTCGAAGCGCAGCTTGGCCAGGTGCTGGGCACGCACGCGCACGAGCTGATTGCGTTCGACGATCCGCGCGCGCGCCTGGCCGACGTGGCCTTCGTTTCGCGCGATGTCACCGGCCTGTCCACCAAGCACAAGGTGCTGCCGGCCACGCAGCAGGCCTACGACGCAATGCGCAAGGCGCCCGGCCTGCGCTGGGCCCACATCCATTCGGCCGGCGCGGACCGCCCCGTTTACCAGGAGCTGATGCGGCGCGGCGTGCAGGTGAGCACGTCGTCCGGTGCCAATGCACCGGTGGTGGCACAGACCGCGCTGCTCGGCCTGCTGGCCCTGGCGCGCCACTGGCCCAGGCTGCTGGCCGCGCAACGCGAGCGGCGCTGGGCCCCGCTGATCGCCAGCGGCCTGCCGCGCGACCTGCAGGGGCAGACGGCCGTGGTGGTCGGCTGGGGACCCGTGGGCCGGGAACTGGCGCGGCTGCTGCAGGCCCTGGGCCTCGAAGTGGTGGTGGTGCGGCGTCACGAGCCGCCCGCGCCGGCGCAATTCCGGATGGTCGCGCACACCCGCTTGCACGAGGTGTTGCCCAAGGCCGACTGGCTGCTGTTGGCGTGCCCGCTGACCGAAGAGACGCGTGGCCTGATCGGCGCGGCGGAACTGGCGCTGCTGCCGCCCCACTGCGGGCTGGTCAACGTGTCGCGCGGCGAGGTGATAGCCGAGCTCGCCCTGGTCGAAGCGCTGCGCGCGCAGCGGCTCGCCGGCGCCTACCTCGACGTGTTCGCGCAGGAGCCGCTGCCCGAAGACTCGCCGCTGTGGACGCTGCCCAATGCGATCGTCACGCCGCACAGCGCCGGCTTTTCGGACGGCAACGAACAGCGCGTGGCGCGGATGTTCCTGGACAACCTGGGGCGCTCGCTGCGCGGAGAGCCGCTGGTCAACGCGGCCGGCAGCGCTCAGCAAGTTTGACCGCGGCATCCGGGTGGCGCGGGCGCCTTGAAGGAGAAGCCCCGAGGTCCGGCGTCCCCCGCCGACTAGAATTTCCGATCCAGCAGCCATGAAGGGGCCGCGCCATGACCACCAGCGCTGAGGCGAAAGCCAGGATCATCTTCGCGGGCTTCCTGCTGGCGCTGG
>JAQGMU010000348.1 GCA_028292195.1 Ramlibacter sp.
CCGAGCGGTTCGGTTTGTCGCAGCTGCACCAGCTGCGCGGGCGCGTCGGGCGCGGCGCGGCGGCTTCGGCCTGCGTGCTGCTGTATTCGACCGGCGATGCGCCCCGGCTGGGCGAGGTGGCGCGGGCGCGGCTCAAGGCGATGGTCGAGACGAACGACGGCTTCGAGATCGCCCGGCGCGACCTGGAGATTCGCGGGCCGGGCGAGTTCCTCGGCTCACGCCAATCGGGCGCGCCACTGCTGCGCTTCGCCGACCTGGTGCTGGACGCCGCCCTGCTCGAATGGGCGAAAGCGCTGGCCCCGATGCTGCTGGATCGCCACCCCGACCTGGCGCGCAAGCACGTCATGCGCTGGCTGGGTGGCCGCCAGGATTACCTGAAGGCCTGAGCAGCGGCGAACTATTCCTTGGTGTAGCCGGCCACGGAGATCGCGGTCGGGTAGCCATCCTCGTCGTTGCCTGCGCCGAACCGGGTGCCGAAGTGGAGGGACCCGTCCTGGCGCAGCACGAAGATCTGCTTGGTCGTGAATCCGTTGGGGGCTGTGACGGTGATCTTCTGGACCAGCTCCGCGTCGACCATCTTCGTCCCGTCGAAGGTATAGATGGAGGGCTGAAGGTCTCCGCCCGAGCTGGACAGTGACGCATTGCACAGGGCACTCTGGTAGTCGTAGGAATTCAACCTGACGCTCAGGGAGCTGTCGCTGGCCCGGGTGAAGACGTATTCGGCCAGAACCGAGTGACTGGCGCTGATCGGTGTGCAGCTGGCCCAGGAGCCGACCAACGAGCCCACGTTGAAGGAGACAGGCGGCGGCGCCGAAGGCAGGGCGGAGCTGTCGGCCGCATTGGTGCTCTCGCCACCCCCGCCACCACCCCCGCAGGCGGCGACAAGCGCGATCAGGATGACGGACAGGGGCGCGCGCAGGCTGCCGCACTTGAAATTCATTTGAACTGCTCCCTTGGCCGGGATGGCCGGTCCGCATCATCCGGTTCTGGTTGGGCAACGCATCCACAGATCAGGGGACGCTTGAATGGCAGAACCCGCGAGCCCCTGGTTCGGTGGAAAATCGCACGACCTGGATGTGTAGAAAAGAACAATGACGCTCACTGAACTCAAGTACATCGTGGCCGTCGCGCGCGAAAAGCACTTCGGGCGCGCCGCCGAAGCGTGCTTCGTTTCCCAGCCGACCTTGTCGGTGGCCATCAAGAAGCTCGAGGACGAGCTGGAAGTGAAGCTGTTCGAGCGCAGCGCCAACGAGGTGGCCGTCACGCCGCTGGGCGACGAGATCGTGCGGCAGGCGCAGAGCGTGCTGGAACAGGCGGCAGCCATCAAGGAAATCGCCAAGCGCGGCAAGGACCCGCTGGCCGGCCCGCTGCGGCTCGGCGTGATCTACACCATCGGCCCCTACCTGCTGCCGGACCTGGTGCGGCAGGCCATCGCCCGCACGCCGCAGATGCCGCTGATGCTGCAGGAGAATTTCACCGTGAAGTTGCTGGAGATGCTGCGCACGGGCGAGATCGACTGCGCCATCATGGCCGAGCCCTTCCCGGACGCGGGCCTGGCCATCGCGCCGCTGTACGACGAGCCCTTCCTCGTCGCAGTGCCCATCACCCATCCGCTGGCAGTGCACAAGACGATCGACGCCGAGGAGCTGAAGAAGGAAACGATGCTGCTGCTGGGCACCGGCCACTGCTTTCGCGACCACGTGCTGGAGGTCTGCCCGGAGTTCGCCCGCTTCTCCAGCGATGCCGAGGGCATCCGCAAGAGTTTCGAAGGCTCGTCGCTGGAAACCATCAAGCACATGGTGGCGGCCGGCATGGGCGTGACGCTGGTGCCGCGGCTGGCGGTGCCCAGGGACGCGTTCGCCGCCAAGCCCAAGCGGCGCAGCGACGACCAGGCCTTCGTCAAGTACATCCCGTTCGAGGGCGACCCGCCCAGCCGCCGCGTGGTGCTGGCCTGGCGCCGCAGCTTCACGCGCTACGAGGCCATCGCCGAGTTGCGCAATTCCATCTACGCCTGCGAACTGCCGGGCGTGAAGAGACTGTCATGAGAACCGAGACGTCCCAACCCGCCGGCACCTTGTACCAGCCCGGCATCCTCGACGGCGTGCCGCCGGTGGCGCGCTACGTGCTGTTCAATCTTGCCAATGCCGGCGTCGACGCCGCCGCGATCAAGGAAGCGCTCACCCGGCTCGCGCCGCTGGTCGACGGCAGTGACGTCGTGGTGGGCATGGGCCCGTCGCTGGTCAAGGCGTTGGGCGCCGAGATTCCGGACCTGCATGAATTCCCCGACCTGTCGGGGCACGGGGTGAAGGTGCCTTCGACCCCCGGCACCCTCTGGTGCTGGCTGCGCGGCTCCGACCTTGGCGACCTGCTGCACGTCACCCGCAAGGTGCAGAAGGCGCTGGCGCCGGCCTTCGTGGTGCGCCATGTGCTCGACGCCTTCCGCCACGCGTGGAAGGAGGGCGGCCATGGCCATGACCTGACCGGCTTCGAGGACGGCACCGAGAACCCCGAGGGCGAGGCGGCGCAGCAAGCGGCCTTTGCCCACGGCCTGGGCGAGGGGCTGGACGGCTCGAGCTACGTCGCCACCCAGCAGTGG
This sequence comes from Ramlibacter sp., assembly GCA_028292195.1. Lineage (GTDB taxonomy): Bacteria > Pseudomonadota > Gammaproteobacteria > Burkholderiales > Burkholderiaceae_C > Ramlibacter. The sequence continues at coordinate 2,597 of JAQGMU010000348.1, forward strand.
GTGCACGACCTCGACGCCTTCGAGGCGCTGGGCGACGACGAGCGCGACCACGCCATCGGCCGGCGCCTGTCGGACAACGAGGAACTGGAAGACGCGCCGGAAACCTCGCACGTCAAGCGCACCGCGCAGGAGAGCTTCGACCCCGAGGCCTTCGTGCTGCGGCGCTCCATGCCCTGGATGCTGAGCATGCAGGCGGGGCTGATGTTCGTCGCCTTCGGCAAATCGCACGCGGCCTTCGAGGCGCAGATGCGGCGCATGGCGGGCCACGACGACGGCATCACCGATGCCATGTTCAAGATCTCCAGGCCGGTGACGGGCGCCTATTTCTGGTGCCCGCCGATGCGTGGCGGCCGGCTCGACCTGCGCCGGCTCGGGCTAGGCACCGCCTGATGCTGCGCGAGAAGACCGGGCTGTACCTCGACCTGATCCGCTGGAGCCGGCCGGCCGGCTGGCTGCTGCTGCTGTGGCCCTCGCTGGCCGCGCTGTGGATCGCCGCCGACGGCTTCCCGGGCTGGCACCTGCTGGCGGTGTTCACGCTCGGCACGATCCTGATGCGCAGCGCCGGCTGCTGCGTCAATGATGTGGCGGACCGCGAATTCGACCGCCACGTGAAGCGCACCGCGCAGCGGCCCGTGACGTCGGGCAAAGTGTCGGTGCGCGAAGCCTTGGTGCTCGGCGCGGTGCTGGCCTTGCTCGCTTTCGCGCTGGTGCTCACCACCAACGCCGTGGCCATCGCTTGGTCCTTTGCCGCGCTGGCGATCGCCATCGCCTATCCCTATGCGAAGCGCTACGTTTCGATGCCGCAGGCGGTGCTGGGCGTGGCATTCAGCTTCGGCATCCCGATGGCGTTCGCGGCGGTGCAGGCGCGGGTGCCGCTGCTGGCCTGGGTGCTGCTGCTGGGCAACCTGTTCTGGGTGCTGGCCTACGACACGGAGTACGCGATGGTGGATCGCGACGACGACCTGCGGATCGGCATCAAGACGTCGGCCATCACGCTGGGGCGGGCCGACGTGCCGGTGGTGATGGCCTGTTATGCCGCGACGCTGGCGGTTTGGGCCCTGGCGATGTGGGGAAGGATTCCGTCGGGGGTGATCGGCGTGACGGTGGTGGCGGCTGGGGCGCAGGCAGTTTGGCACTACACGCTGATCCGGGATCGGTCACGCGATGGGTGCTTCAGGGCGTTCCGGCTGAATCATTGGGTGGGGTTCAGCTTGTTTGCGGGGACGGTGGTCGGCTACGTGCTGCGTTGATCGCTGGGGTTCGGCTTCGCGCTCACCCCAGCCTACATGGCGCGCGTGATCGGCCTCGCATGCATGGCGCACGCGATCGGCCCCGCATGCATGGCGCACGCGATCGGCCCCGTAGGCTGGGGTGAGCGCGAAGCCGAACCCCAGCGGCCTCAGCGCCCGAACTCGTCCCCGAGTTCCTCCGCCCGCTTGCACGCCGCATGCAAGGCCTTCACGAAACTCGCCTTCACCCGGTCCTGCTCCAGCGACGTCAGCGCCGCATAGGTCGTCCCGCCCTTCGACGTGACCCGCTCGCGCAGCACCTGCAAAGGCTCTTCCGACGCGCGCGCCAGCGCCGACGCGCCGGCAAACGTGCCCACCGCCAGCCGCCGCGCCTGCTCCGCGCTCAGGCCCATCTCGCCGCCCGCCTGCACCATCGCCTCCAGGAAATAGAAGACGTAGGCGGGGCCGGACCCCGACAGCGCCGTCACCGCATCGAGCTGGCCTTCCTGCTCCACCCACAAGGACTCGCCGGTGGTGGCGATCACCTGCTCGACCCGCGCCTTGTCGGCGGCACTGGCCGCGCCGCGGGCGAACAACGCCGTCATGCCCTGGCCCACCAGCGCCGGCGTGTTGGGCATCGAGCGCACGATGCGTTCGGTGCCCAGCCACTGCGCGATGCTGTCGGAGCGGATGCCGGCGGCCACGCTCAATTGCAGCGCCTGCTGCACGTGCGGCCGCGCCGCGGCGGCGGCGTCCTTGAAGGTCTGCGGCTTCACCGCCCACACCACCAGCGTGGCCGCGGCCAGCGCCGGGCCTGCGGTTTCGTCCGCCACCACGCCGAATTGCTGCTGCAAGCGCTGGCGCGCCTCGGCGAACGGCTCCACCACCGCGATGCGTGCCGGCGGCAGGCCCTGCTTGACCAGTCCGCCGATGATGGCGCTGGCCATGTTGCCGCCGCCGATGAAGGCGATGCGGCCGCTGTCGTCGTTTGCCATGGCTGCACTCTAGTCCAGTAATTCGAAGGCCGCGAACTGCGTGACCTGCGCCGCCGCGAAGTTGTCGTCGCTCACCACCACCAGGCTGCGCTTGCCATTGGGCAGGCGCGGGCCCCAGCACATGCCTTCGGTGTTGTCCAGGCGCGAGAGCCCGAGCTGGGCGAAGTCCGCCACCGGCTGCTTGGTGACGGCGCGGAACTCGCCCGGCACCAGCTTGTCCTGCCGCAGCACGTCGCTGCCTTCGCGCGTGTCGATGGCGTAGATGCGCAGCGACATGCCGGTGCCCAGGGCGAAGGAGCGTTCCAGCACCAGCATGCGGTCCGCATCCAGCATCAGGATCTCGCTGATGCCGTTGTCCGCGAGGCCGCCGGGCAGCTGGGGCGCGCGCGGGATCGAGTCGGGGATGTAGGCGATCTGGCGGACGGCGCCGCCGGTGGCGATGTCGAAGGCGGAAAAGCGGCAGGGTCCGCCGGCGGCGCCGACGCGCGGCAGCGGCCCGTCCTGCTCCAGCGGCGCTTCCATGGACACCCAGGCGGTGCGGGCATCCGGCGTCAGCGCCAGGCCCTCGAAGGTGAGGTTGTCGCGCGGGCCGGTGCCCGGCCTGGCCGGAAAGCGCAACGGCGGCGGGACGTCGAAGCCGCGCACGTAGCTGCCGTCCATGCGTGCTTCGGTCACGGCCGGTGGCTGGTTGACGCGAAGGTCGCCCTCGCTGGTCCACAGCACGCCGCGGCCACCCGGCAGCAGCCGGATCGATTCGGGGTCCACCACTTCACCGCCGCTGCCGCGCGGTGGATACGGCAGGCCATTGGCGCCGCGCAGCGTGGAGACGCCCTGCACCTGCACGGCGATGCCCTGCAGGCCGACGTCCACGCGCAGTGTGTAGAAGCGCGCCGGCTGCAGCTCGGAGCGGTCGTCGCTGATCGCGACCCAGGTGCCGCTGCCCGGGTCGTAATCGATGCCGGACAGCCCCCCCACCGTGGTGCCACCGAACAGCAGGCGGTGCGGCAGCGTGGTCTCGCCCAGCAGGCGCAGGTGCGGCGTGCTGGCGCGCGGTGGCAGGATGGGGCTGGCGCAGCCGGCGAGCGCGGCGGCGCCGACGGTGCGGAGAAAGGCGCGGCGGCTCCAGGCCAGGCGGGCAGCAGTGTCCATGGACGCGCAGTCTAGTCGCGACCGCCCTCGCCGGGTACTGCTCTAAAGTAGCGCCCCATGAAATACATCCTGGCCCTGGACCAAGGCACCACCAGCTCCCGCGCCATCGTGTTCGACCGCGAGGGGCAGCTGGTGGCGCTGGCGCAGCGCGAGTTCCGGCAGATCTTTCCGCAGCCTGGCTGGGTGGAGCACGATGCCCGCGAGATCTGGGCCACCCAGCACGCGGTGGCGCTGGAGGCGATGGAGAACGCCGGCGCCGGCCGTGCCAAGCCCGAAGATTTCGCCGCCATAGGCATCACCAACCAGCGCGAAACCACCGTGCTGTGGGACCGCGCGACCGGCCAGCCGGTGGCCAACGCCATCGTCTGGCAGGACCGGCGCACGGCGCAGCGTTGCGACCAGCTGCGCGCGCGGGGCCACGCCGCCCGCATCCAGGCGAAAACCGGGCTGGTGATCGACGCCTACTTCTCCGGCACCAAGCTCGAATGGCTGCTGGACAATGTGCCCGGCGCCCGCCATCGCGCCGAACGGGGCGAGCTGGCCTTCGGCACCATCGACAGCTGGCTGGTATGGAACCTGACCGGCGGCCGCGTGCACGCCACCGACGCCAGCAACGCGTCGCGCACCATGCTGTTCAACCTGCGCACGCAGGACTGGGACGACGAGCTGCTGGCGCTGCTGCGCGTGCCGCGCTCGGTGCTGCCGCGGGTCGTGCCTTCCAGCGGCGTGCTGGGCGAGTGCGAGGCCTCGCTGCTCGGCGCGCCGCTGCCGATCGCGGGCATGGCCGGCGACCAGCAGGCGGCCACCTTCGGCCAGGCCTGCTTCGCGCCCGGCATGGCCAAGAACACCTATGGCACCGGCTGCTTCATGTTGATGAACACCGGCGCCGCGCCGGTCGCCAGCCGGAATCGCCTGTTGACGACCGTTGGCTGGCAGGGGCCGGTGGGCCCCGATCGCACCGCCTATTGCCTCGAGGGCAGCGTATTCATGGCCGGCGCCACCGTGCAGTGGCTGCGCGACGGCCTGCAGATCATCCAGGCCGCGCAGGAAGTGGAATCGCTGGCGGCGCAGGTGGACGACACCGGCGACGTCTACCTGGTGCCGGCTTTCGCCGGCCTGGGCACGCCCGACTGGGACGGCTATGCCCGCGGCACGCTGGTGGGCATGACGCGCGGCACCGGCCGGGCCCACATCGCCCGCGCCGCGCTGGAGGCGATCGCGCTGCAGTCGGCCGACGTGTTCGCGGCCATGTCGCGTGACGCCCGCATCCCGCTGAAGGAACTGCGGGTGGACGGCGGGGCTTCGCGCAACAATCTGCTGATGCAGATGCAGGCGGATTTCCTGGGCGTGACCGTGGTGCGCCCGCAGGTGACGGAGACCACGGCGCTCGGCGCCGCCTACCTGGCCGGGCTGGCCACCGGCTTCTGGCGCGACGCCGCCGAGATCTCCGCCCAGTGGAAGGTGGACCGGCGCTTCGAGCCGCGGCTGGCGGAACCCGAACGGACGGCCAAGCTGGCGCGCTGGCGCGAGGCGGTGGAACGCGCCAAGGGCTGGGCCCCGTCCTGATGCAAGCCACCGCACAAGGCGCCGCGCCGGTGGGACGTTGCCGTGGTTGGCGGCGGCGCCACCGGGCTGGGCGTGGCGCTGGATGCGGCGGCGCGCGGGTTCAGCGTGGTGCTGGTGGAGGCGCATGATTTCGCCAAGGGCACGTCGTCGCGCGCCACCAAGCTGGTGCACGGTGGCGTGCGCTATCTGGCACAGGGCAACATCGCGCTGGTGCGCGAGGCGCTGCACGAGCGCACCACGCTTCTGCACAACGCGCCGCACCTGGCGCAACCGCTGCCGTTCGTGATGCCCTCGTACAAGATGTGGGAGACGCCGTTCTACGGCGTGGGCCTCA
>JAQGMU010000122.1 GCA_028292195.1 Ramlibacter sp.
CGCGAAGCGCGCGTGCGACAGGATCTCGCCGCGGCGGCGCGCCACCGCCCGGCCTTGCGGCCCGGGCAGCGCGGCCCGCGTCAAGGGGAGCCAGTCAACCATGGCTACCCGCCGCACCCATGCGGGCACGCAGGCGCTGGCGCAGCAGCCACTCGCCGCCGAAGAAGGTGCCCATCAGGACGTACGAGAGCAGGCCGTTGTAAAGCAGCCAGGCCTGCTCGCTGCCCCACAGCGTGGTGGCCAGCGAGATCGCGCCGTTGCAGATGAAGAAACCACACCAGGCGAGCGTGACCTTGCGCGTGTAGGCCACGCCTTCCGGCGGCAGGCCGGGCTCGGTGATGCGGGCGATGCGTTCCACGATGGTCGGCGGCCGCCACAGGCTGAAGCCGAACACGGCCAGCAGCACCGCGCTGAGCAGCACCGGGTAGAGCTTCAGCGGCAGCCAGCCGCCGCCCAGGCTGGTGAACGCGCCCAGCACCAGTGCGCCGCAGCCCGCGGCCAGCCAGACCACGTCGCGGCCGCTCCAGGCGCGCAGCAACAGCAACGCCGCCAGCGCGAGTGCGATCCACACCGGGTTCCAGCGGCCGAAGCCGAGGTACACCACGAGCGGATAGGCCACGGTGGCCAGCGGCACCAGCAATTTGACGGGAGCTTGCACGCAGCTGCGCCGGCTTCAGGCCGGCGTCGGGTTGTTCAGGAGGTCGTACAGCGCCTCGACCACGTCGGCGACGGTGCGCACGGACTTGAAGGCTTCGGGGTCGAGGCGGCGGCCGGCCAGCGGTTTGAGCTGCACGATCAGGTCGACGGCGTCGATGCTGTCGATCTCCAGGTCGTCGTACAGCCTGGCGTCCAGCGTCACCTTGCCGCGGTCGATCTCGAAGGTGTCTTCCATGATGCTCTGGATGCGCTGGAGGATGTCGTCCTTGGTCATGGGATTCACCTGTGGTTGGCAGGAGTGGCAGGGACGGCGGCGTCGGTGCGCGCCGCGGCGACGAAGCGGGCCAGCGCGGCAACGCTGCCGAAGTGCTGGCGGGTCTCGGCCGCGTCGGCCGACATTGTCACGCCATAGCGCTTCTGCAGCGCCACGCCGAGCTCCAGCGCGTCGATGGAATCCAGGCCCAGGCCTTCGACGAACAGGGGAGCGTCCGTGGCGATGTCCTGCGGCCGCACGTCTTCCAGCGAGAGGGCGGAGATGATCAGATCCTTGATCTCTTGTTCAAGCGCTTGCAAGGTCGTGCTCTTTCGAAAAGTAGTCGGTCAGGTGCCGGTTCAGGTGACGGGCCGCCAGGGCCGGGTTGGCGGCGCCGGCGATGAAGGGCGAAATGGCGATGGCCTCGCCCACCGCGATGAGGATGTGCGCGCGCCGCGCCGGCACCTGGTACCACTTCTCGCCCTTGGCCAGGGTGGCCGGGGTGCAGCTGATGCGAACCGGCGTGACGTCCAGCACCCCGTGCACCGCGACACGGGCGGCGCCGCGCAGCAGCCGCATCGGCTCGGTGCGCGAGCTGCGCGTGCCTTCCGGAAAGATGATCAGGTTGTTGCCGGTGCGCAGCGAGCGCAGGCAGTCGGCCACCAGCTCCTCGCCGCCGTCGTCGTTGAAGACGAAGCCGGCCGCCAGCACCGGGCCGCGCGTGACGGGGTTGCGGCCCAAGGCGCCCTTGACCACGCAATCGGCCTGCTCCACCAGCGCCATCAGCAGCACCACGTCGATCAGCGTCGGGTGATTCGCCAGGATCAGCCGGCCGCCGCCGCGCAGGCGATCGAGGCCCTGCACTTCGACCGTCATGAGGCCGGTGGCGCGCATCAGCCAGACCAGGAAGCGGAAGGTGGCGCGGATCACGCCGCGGGCCAGCGGCGCGCGCCGCTCGCGCTTGCGCACCACGGTGTTCAGCAAGGGAAACACCACCACGCCCAGCAGCAGGCTGCCGACGCCGAAGACGATGAAACAGGCGCCGGTGGCCAGTACGCGCCAGGCGTGCCCGAGCCGGTCAAACATGGCGGCTCCAGGTCCAGCGGCTGCCGCCGGCACGGGCGCTGTGCTGCACCGCATCGGATAGCGTGAACTGCAGCGCCTGCAGGCCGAAGGGCAAGTCGCCCCCGGCTTCTTCGCCGCCGTCCGCCGACCACTCCAGCCCGAAATGCGGCTCGCCCGGCCGCGCCGCCGTGATGCGCCAGGCCCAGGCATAGGCCACCGGCGCTTCGCGCGCGAAGACGGCGTATTCGCCGGGCAGCGGCGCGTCGTAGCAGACCAGCAGCACCGACTGCGCGCCGTCGGCCAGCAGCGCGCAGGCCTCCACCACGCCGGCGGCGGCGCTGGCGGGGCCGGCCGCCAGGCTGGTGTAGCTGGCCTGGTCACTGCGGCTGATCGAATACATGGCGCCGATGGCGTTGTGAACGGAAAAAGTGAAATCGGTCGGGGACGCGGCCCCGGTGGCCGCGAATTCCTTGAGCAGCTGCAGGCAGCGCTGGGCGTCGCCATGGCCGGAAGCGAACACCACCGGCGTGCCGGTGCCCGGCGCATGGCAGTCCCAGGCCACCTGCGCGGCGGCGCGGCCCAGCGGGTTCAGCCGGCGCCGCTGCATCGCCGGCATGGCGTCCAGCCGCGCCTCGAGCGCGCCTTCCGGCCGCCGTGGCGCCCGCGCCCAGGCCCGCCAGTCGGTTGGCGCGTGCAGACCGGGGGCTGCGGCCGCCCAGTCCGTGATCGCAAAGCGGACACCCTTCATGGCCCCTCCCGAGGCTGCTCATCCTTGTTCTCGGCTGAATGTTAAATGATGTATCTCGCCGCCCTGCGCCGAGTTGTAAGCGCCTGGGGGCGCAGCGCAAGAATTCCGGTTTTCAGGTTCGCAACGTCGGGAATCGGATACAACGGTCCGCGGGTGCGGGTGCTGTGACCTGGTTACGCATAGTTCCGTACTAGGGTTTTCCTGGCGCAGGCCTACAATCGCAGCCCTTTCAGGCCAAGAACAAGGGCCCGCCCGCGGCGCGCCCAGGAGACAGGATTCCATGCCCATCGATTCCCCGTCGACTCCCGACAAGCGCGAACAGCTGCGGCTGGCGGCCCTCGAGTACCACGAGTTCCCGACCCCCGGCAAGGTGGCCATCGCCGCCACCAAGCAGCTGATCAACCAGCACGACCTGGCGCTGGCGTATACGCCCGGCGTCGCCGCGCCCTGCGAGGAGATCGTCAAGGACCCGAACGCGGCCTTCCGCTACACCAGCCGCGGCAACCTGGTGGCCGTCATCACCAACGGCACCGCGGTGCTGGGCCTGGGCGACATCGGCCCGCTGGCCGCCAAGCCGGTGATGGAAGGCAAGGGCGTCCTGTTCAAGAAGTTCGCCGGCATCGACGTCTTCGACATCGAGATCGCCGAGAAGGACAACCTCGACAAGCTGGTCGACATCATCGCGTCGCTCGAGCCGACCTTCGGCGGCATCAACCTCGAAGACATCAAGGCGCCGGACTGCTTCTACGTCGAGCGCAAGCTGCGCGAGCGGATGAAGATCCCCGTCTTCCACGACGACCAGCACGGCACGGCGATCACGGTCGGCGCCGCCATCCTGAACGGCCTGAAGGTGGTCGGCAAGGACATCACCAAGGTCAAGCTGGTCACCTCCGGCGCCGGCGCCGCCGCGCTGGCCTGCCTGGGGCTGCTGATGAAGCTGGGCCTGCCGCGCGAGAACATCTACGTGACCGACCTGGCCGGCGTGGTCTACGAAGGCCGCAAGGAGCTGATGGACCCGGACAAGGACCAGTTCGCACAGAAGACGAAGGCGCGCACTCTGACCGAAGTGATAGAGAACGCCGACGTGTTCCTGGGCCTGTCGGCCGGCGGCGTGCTGACGCCGGAGATGGTCAAGAAGATGGCGGGCCACCCGCTGATCCTGGCGCTGGCCAACCCGAACCCGGAGATCAGCCCGGAGGACGCCAAGGCTGCGCGCCCCGACTGCGTCATCGCCACCGGCCGGACCGACTACCCGAACCAGGTCAACAACGTCCTGTGCTTCCCCTACATCTTTCGCGGCGCGCTCGATTCCGGCGCGACCACGATCACGCTGGAGATGGAGATCGCCGCGGTGTACGCCATCGCGGAACTGGCGCAGGCGGAGCAGAGCGAAGTGGTGGCGGCCGCCTATGCCGGCCAGCAGCTGTCGTTCGGCCCCGAGTACCTGATTCCAAAGCCCTTCGACCCGCGCCTGATGATGAAGATCGCGCCGGCGGTGGCCAAGGCGGCTGCCGACAGCGGGGTGGCGCTGCGCCCGATCCAGGACATGGACGCCTATCGCGAGAAGCTGCAGAACTTCGTCTACGCCTCCGGCACCACCATGAAGCCGATCTTCACGGCGGCGAAGACGGCGGCGAAGAAGCGGGTGGCGTTCGCCGAGGGCGAGGAAGAGCGGGTGCTGCGCGCCGCCCAGATCGTGTCCGACGAGGGCGTGGCGCGGCCGACGCTGATCGGCCGGCCCAAGGTCATCGCCCAGCGGATCGAGAAGTTCGGCCTGCGCCTGGCGGAAGGCCGCGACTACGACATCGTGAACGTGGAGCACGACGACCGCTACCGCGATTTCTGGCAGACCTACCACCGCATGACCGAGCGCAAGGGCGTGACGGTGCAGGTGGCCAAGATCGAGATGCGCCGGCGCCTGACGCTGATCGGCGCGATGCTGCTGCAGAAGGACTACGTCGACGGGCTGATCTGCGGCACCTGGGGCATCACCTCGCTGCACCTGCAGTACCTGGATCAGGTGATCGGCAAGCGTCCGGGCGTCTGCACCTATGCGTGCATGAACGGGCTGATGCTGCCGAACCGCCAGGTGTTCCTGGTCGACACGCACGTCAACTACGACCCGACGGCGGTGCAGCTGGCCGAGATCACGGTGATGGCGGCGGAGGAAATGATGCGCTTCGGCCTGAAGCCGAAGGCGGCGCTGCTGAGCCATTCCAACTTCGGTAGCAGCAACCAGCCGAGCGCGCTGAAGATGCGCGACACGCTGGAACTGCTGCGTACCAATGCGCCGTGGCTGGAAGTGGACGGCGAGATGCATGGCGACGTCGCGCTCGACGGCCACGCCCGCAACCTGATCATGCCGCACAGCACCCTGTCCGGCGACGCCAACCTGCTGGTGCTGCCTAACATCGATGCTGCCAACATTTCCTACAACCTGCTCAAGACCGCGGCCGGCGGCAACATCGCCATCGGCCCGGTGCTGCTGGGGGCGGCCAAGCCGGTGCATATCCTGACGGCCAGCGCCACGGTGCGCCGTATCGTCAACATGACGGCCCTCACCGTGGCTGACGCCAACGCGACCCGGTAACGC
>JAQGMU010000391.1 GCA_028292195.1 Ramlibacter sp.
GGCTCTTGGGCGTGAAGACGTAGACGGCGTCCGGGAACAGGTCGATCTTGACGTGGTCCCAGAACTCGGTGGCATCGCGCGTCTCGTTCTGGATGTCCAGCAGCGACTGCAGCCACTTGGTGCCGAGCCGCTCGGTGCTTTCTTCCTGCGGGGCGCTCGCCTTGTACAGCCAGTGCGCCGCCACGCCCGACTCGGCCACCAGGTGCATGGCCTCGGTGCGCAACTGGAACTCGACGTTCACCCCGGCCGGACCGACCAGCGTGGTGTGCAGCGACTGGTAGCCGTTGATCTTGGGGATGGCGATGTGGTCCTTGAAGCGCCCCGGCACCGGCTTGTACTGCTGGTGCAGCAGGCCCATCGCCGTATAGCAGTCGGTCACGCCCGGCACGATGATCCGGAAGCCGTAGATGTCCGTGACCTGGGCAAAGCTCAGGTGCTTCTCGTCCATCTTCTTGTAGATGGAATAGAGCGTCTTCTCGCGCCCGGCGATGCGCAGCTTCATGCCGGCGGTCTCGAAATTGGCCTCGACGTCGCGCTGCACCTTCTGGATCAGGTCGCGCCGGCGGCTGCGTGCCTTGCTTACCGCCTTGTTCAGCACGGCGTAGCGCCAGGGCCGGAGGTGGCGGAAGGCCAGTTCCTGCAGCTCGCGGTAGGTGGCGTTCAGCCCCAGCCGGTGGGCGATGGGCGCGTAGATGTCCAGCGTTTCGGAGGAAATCCGCGCCCACTTCTCGCGCGGCACGTCTTCCAGCGTCCGCATGTTGTGCGAGCGGTCGGCCAGCTTGACCAGGATCACCCGGACGTCGCGCGCCATCGCCAGCAGCATCTTGCGGAAGGACTCGGCCTGGCTTTCCTCGCGGGTGTTGAACTGCAGCTTGTCCAGCTTGGTCAGCCCGTCCACCAGCTCCGCCACCGGGGCGCCGAAGCGCTCGATCAGCTCGGGCTTGGTGACGCCGCAGTCCTCGATGGCGTCGTGCAGCAGCGCCGCCATCAGCGCCTGGACGTCGAGCTTCCACTCGGCGCACTGGGCCGCCACGGCGATCGGGTGGGTGATGTAGGGCTCGCCGCTGGCGCGGATCTGGCCCAGGTGGGCCTCGTCGGCGAAGCGGTACGCTTTCCTCACCTGGTCGACTTCGGCCGGGTCCAGGTAGTCCAGCCGCGCGGTAAGCGCGGCGAAGCTGGCCGCAGCGGCGTTGGCCGCGGCGGGACTGGGGAGGATCGGGCTGCTGGGACGTTTGCCCGTCGGGTGAAGCACCGCGCTCATGGGGCCATCATAGGGGTTAGGGGCTAGGGATTAGGGTCTAGGGAGATACCGGCTGTTCCCTAGCCCCCAGTCCCTAGCCCCTAAGCCCTGCGTAGCGGGCGAAAAAAAAGCACCCCGCAGGGTGCTTTTTTGGAGCGCGCGAGCCTCAACCCGGCACTTTCTTCAGCATCTCCAGCCCGATCTTGCCTTCGGCGATCTCGCGCAGAGCGGTTACGCCCGGCTTGTTCTTGCTCTCGATCTTGGGGGCGTGGCCCTGGCTCAGCATGCGGGCGCGGTAGGTCGCGGCCAGCACCAGCTGAAAACGGTTGGGGATCTGCTGCAGGCAGTCTTCGACGGTAATACGGGCCATGGAACTCTCCGGGGGTTTCTGTCTAGATGCCGAGGGCCTGGAAGACCTCGGCGCGCAGGCGGCGCTGGGACAGGTATTTCAGCCGCTGGGCGTGCACGATCGCCTTGAGATCGAAGAGCGCACGCTCAAATAACTCATTGATTATAACGAAATCGAATTCTTTTGCCTGCGCCAGTTCGGCCGCCGCGTTCGTCAGCCGGGTTTCGATCACCTCGGGAGCGTCCTCGCCGCGCCGCTCCAGCCGCGAGCGCAGTTCCTCCCAGCTGGGGGGCAGGATGAAGATCAGGATGGAATTGGGATAGATGCGCTTGATCTGCAGCGCGCCTTGCCAGTCGATTTCCAGGATCACGTCGGCGCCGTGGGCGATGCGGTCCTCGATCGCCTTCTTCGAGGTGCCGTAGCGGTGGCCGTGGACGTTGGCCCATTCGACGAAGGCGTCGGCCAGCACCATCTGGTCGAATTCCGCCGCCGGCACGAAGAAGTACTCCCGGCCATGCTTTTCCTGGCCGCGCGGCGGCCGGGTGGTGTGCGACACCGAGGGCATGACGTGCGAGTCGAGCTCGCGCAGGGCGTTCACCAGGCTGGACTTGCCGGCCCCGCTGGGGGCGGCGACGACGAACAGGTTGCCAGGATATTCCATGGGCGACTTTATTCGATGTTCTGCACTTGTTCGCGCATCTGCTCGATCAAGACCTTCATGTCCACCGAGATCTTCGTCAGTTCCAGCGCCGCCGACTTCGAGCCCAGGGTGTTGGCCTCGCGGTGCAGCTCCTGGATCAGGAAGTCCAGCCGCTTGCCGACTTCGCCCCCCTTGGTGATCAGGCGCTCGATTTCGTCCAGGTGGGCCGACAGGCGCACCAGCTCCTCGTGGACGTCGATGCGGATGGCAAACGCGGTGGCTTCGGTCAGGGCCCGGTCCTGCGCCGCCTCCGGGGTGGCCATGCCCTCACCCAGCGCCATCGCCTCCTTCCAGCGTTCGAGGAAACGGGTGCGCTGTTGTTCGACCAGTTGCGGCACCAGCGGCTTGGCCTGCTCCGCCAGCGTCCGCAGCTGCTTCAGGTGTCCGAGCAGCATCGTCGCCAGGCGGGCGCCCTCGCGTTCGCGCGCCGCCAGCAGGTCGGCGACCACCTTCTTCGCCAGCGCCGCCAGCGGCTCGGCCCAATCGGCGTCGCCGCCCGTCTCGGCCGAGGCCAGGCGCAGGATTTCAGCCACGGAGAGCGCGCCGGCCTCCGGTATCCAGCTGCGGACGGTGTCCTGCACCGCCGACAGCCGCTGCAGGGTGCGCACCGAGGGCTCGCGCACGGTGTCGGCCGCCGTGCCTTCGACGCCGGCCCGCACTTCCACCTTGCCCCGTTTCACCTTGGCGGTGATCAACTCGCGCAGGGCGGGCTCGTGGGAGCGCAGTTCCTCGCCCAGTCGGAACGACAGATCCAGGAAGCGGCTGTTGACCGAACGGATCTCCAGCCCCAGGCGCCCCGCGGGTGTGGCAGGCTTGCCGCTTTCGTTGCTGGCAGGCTGCGAACCCGGGGTGTGCTGCGCCGAGGCGTAGCCGGTCATGCTGTAAACTGGCACTGAGGAGTTCTTTGCTGTTCGTTGCGAGGAAGGGACACCGGGCCATTCGGCAGGCCCGCACAATCTTCAAATTATGTCAAAGGTCAAACCCGCCCCCTTGCCGCCCGATACAGTGATCGGCGGTTACCGGGTGGTTCGCAAGCTCTCCGCCGGGGGTTTCGGGGTTGTTTACCTGGCCGTCGACAACGAAGGCCAGCAGATTGCCATCAAGGAATACCTGCCTTCCTCCCTGGCCACCCGCCCGCCCGGCGAGCTGCTGCCGCAGGTGGCGCCGGAAAAACTTTCGCTTTATCGCCTCGGCCTGAAAAGCTTCTTCGAAGAGGGCCGCTCGCTCGCCCAGATCTCGCACAGCTCCGTGGTGAGCGTGCTGAATTTCTTCCGCGAGAACGAAACCGTCTACATGGTGATGAATTACCTGGAGGGCGCCACCCTGCAGGACTTCATCATCACCGCCCGCGAGCTGAAGAAGCAGAAGGTGTTCCGCGAGTCGACCATCCGGTCGCTGTTCGACGAGATCCTGCGCGGTTTGCGCATCGTGCACCAGCACAAGATGTTGCACCTGGACATCAAGCCGGCGAACATCTTCATCACCGACGACAACCGCGCGGTGATGATCGACTTCGGTGCGGCGCGCGAAGTGCTGTCCAAGGAAGGCAATTTCATCCGACCGATGTACACCCCCGGCTTCGCCGCTCCCGAGATGTACCGCCGCGACTCCTCGATGGGGCCGTGGACCGACATCTACGCCATCGGCGCCTGCATCTACGCGTGCATGCAGGGCTACCCGCCCAACGACGCGCCGCAGCGGCTGGAAAAGGACCGCCTGGCGCTGGCCCTGTCGCGGCTGCGTGGCGTCTATTCGGACAACCTGATCGAGGTGGTCGAATGGTGCATGTCGCTCGACCCGCTGTCGCGCCCGCAATCGGTGTTTGCCCTCCAGAAGGAACTGAGCCGGGAAGGCGAACGACGCTACACGAAACTGTCCGTCGGTGAGAAGATGCGACTCCAGTTCGACAACATGGTCACCGACACCAAGAAGAGCATGAAGCGCGCGACGGGATTCGGCGGAGCTAGAGCCAAGTGAAATTTTCGGTCTTCCAGGTCAGCCGCAAGGGTGGCCGCGAAAAGAACGAAGACCGCATGGGCTACTGCTATACGCGGGAGTCCGGCCTGTTCCTGCTGGCCGACGGCATGGGCGGCCACCCGGAAGGCGAAATCGCCGCCCAGCTGGCGCTGCAGACCATCTCGGCGCTGTACCAGAAGGAAGCGCGGCCGGTGGTGAAGGACGTGACGGAGTTCCTCTCCACCGCCCTCATGGCCGCGCACCACCAGATCATCCGTTACGCCAGCGAAAAAGGCATGCTCGACACGCCCCGCACCACGCTGGTGGCGGCCATCGTGCAAGGCACGCATGCCACCTGGGTGCATTGCGGCGATTCGCGCCTGTACGTCATCCGCGCCGGCGAGATGCTGACGCGCACGCGCGACCACTCGTACCTGGAACAGCAGAACGCCGGCGTGATCCGCATGGACCGGATCAACCGCAACATCCTGTTCACCTGCCTCGGCTCGCCGACCAAGCCGGTGTTCGACGTCACCGGCCCCGTGCAGCTGCAGCAGGGCGACAAGATCCTGCTGTGCTCCGACGGCCTGTGGGGCAGCCTGACCGACGTCGACATCGTGCGCGAGCTGAGCGACAAGCCGGTGGCCCAGGCCGTGCCCGACCTGGTGGAAGGCGCGTTGCGCAACGGCGGCGAACATTCCGACAACGTGACCGTGATCGCGATGGAGTGGGAAACGCCGGACACCTTCGAGTCCACCCGCGGCATCTCGACCGATTCCATCAGCGACGGCGTCTTCGCCTCGACCATCCAGGCCGGCGTGCTCGACACCCTGGTCGATGACCTCGACGATGCCGCCATCGAGCGCTCCATCGCCGAAATCAACGAGGCGATCAAGCGCTCGGCGGCGCGCAAGAGCTAGCTGAATAGGGGTCAGGAACCAGGGGTCAGGGGCCAGGGTGCAAAATCACGCCCTTCCCCTAGCCCCTAATCCCTAGCCCTATGCCCTTTTCCCGCACCGCCGGCCGTGCCGCCGACGCACTGCGCCCCGTGAAAATCACGCGCGGCTTCACCATCCATGCCGAGGGCTCGGTCCTGATCGAGTTCGGCGCCACCCGCGTGCTGTGCACCGCCTCGGTGGAAGACAAGGTGCCGCCGCACAAACGCGGCAGCGGCGAAGGCTGGGTGACCGCCGAATACGGCATGCTGCCGCGCGCCACGCATACCCGCGGCGACCGGGAGGCGGCTCGCGGCAAGCAGAGCGGCCGCACGCAGGAGATCCAGCGCCTGA
>JAQGMU010000392.1 GCA_028292195.1 Ramlibacter sp.
ATCAAGGACAAGCTGTTCGGCCAGCTCCAGCTCCGCCTGCTGCCCGATGGCAGCGTGCGCGTGGGCGGCGGCCTGAAGGTGGCCGACTTCCAGGTGTTCCCGCAGATCCCCGAGAACGCCGTCTTCCTGAAGAAGGAAGTCAGCACGCCCAAGCTTCCCATCCCCGGCCTGGGCTTCTCGGTCGGCAGCGTCAGCGTGGGCCTGACCTTCTACGCCAGCGGCGGCATCGAACTGCGGGCGGCGATCGGCCCCGGGAAGATGAGCGCGATCGAAGTCAAGGTCGACGAGTTCGACCCGCAGACCGTGAGCCCGGACACGCTCAAGATCCGCGGCGGCGCCAAGTTCGACGTCGAGGCCGACGCCGGCGTGAAGGTGGACGCCAAGGCGCACCTGAACCTGAGCGCCGGGGTCGCGGAACTGGATGGCGCCGTCGGCGTCAGCGCCGACCTGGGCATCCCGGCGGAAAACAAGAAGATCGTCCAGGCCGCGGCCAACTTCACCTACAGCGCCGCCGACGGGCTGGACGTCGAAGGCAACATCAAGCTGAACGTGCAGCCGTCGCTGAAGTTCGCGCTGGTCGGCGAAGTCAGCGCCAAGCTCAACCTGCTGGTCACCACCATCACGGTGTGGAGCAAGGACTTCACCATCGGCGAGGCCAACTTCAACCTTCCCCTGGCCCTCAAGGGCCACGGCATGGTCGGCTACAACAGCAAGACCAACAAGCTGCGCAGCGACCCTTCCAGCTCGATCGAGGTGGAGACGCCGAAGCTGGACGCCGACACCTTCATCGACCTGATCAAGGGCAATCCGGGACAGCCGAAGGTGGTGACACGCGACGAGAAAGGCGCCGAGATCAGCCCCGCCGAGCAAAGCTGCCTGGCCCCTTCGCAGGGTGTGGGGGCCTTGCAGCTGCAGCCCAACCAGTCGGTGATGCCCACCGAACCCAAGCAGTCGATGCTGCCGCCGAACCAGTCCGTGATGCCGCAGCACGAGCCCGGCGCGCCGCCACCCACGGCGGCCGTGGACGAAGGCATCGTCGACCGCCTCGGCCCCGGCATGCCGCTGGACACCGCCACCCGCGGCTTCTTCGAGCAGCGCCTGAAGACCAACCTGGCCGAAGTGCGGGTGCATACGGGCCTGGGGGCACAGCGCGAGGCGCGCGCGCTTGGCGCGAAGGCCTTCACCGTGGGCCAGCACATCGCCTTTGCCGCCGACGAATACCGGCCCGACAGCAACGAGGGCCGCGACCTCATCGCCCACGAGCTGGCCCACGTGGTGCAGCAACAGCAAGGCGCGGCGCGGGCCGTGCGGCGGCAGACCACGGGCACGACGGCGCCGCCGGCAGTGGCCGGCGCCACGCCCGCGGGTGCGGCGCCCGCCACGCCCGCCGCCGCGGGACGCGGGCCGATCACCTTGCCGACCTTGAAGCTGCCGACGCTGAAATACGGCACCGACCTCCTCAGCAGCCACCGCAAGGCGGCCTACGACTCCGCGCTGGCAGCCAACCTGGAACGGCCCTCCGGCTACCGGCGCGCCGACGTCGACTCGCGCCAGCGGCAGCTGTGGACCCAGGCCACGCCGGCGGCGACGATGCGCACCGCGCTCTCCACCAAGGTGCCGGGGCTGCAGGCCGAGCGGGTGTACATCGCGGTGCCGCGCAGCCGCTCGCTGGCCAGCGCCGGCAACCAGGTGGTGGTGGGCGCGCCCAACGAACTGGCGCTGGCGCTGCGCCAGCCGCGCTGGGACCGGCAGGGCGACGCCGACGACTCGCCGCTGGAGATCGACCACATCATCGAACTGCAGATCGGCGGCCAGGCCTTCGACATCCTCAGCAACCTGGAGCTGCTGGAACGCCAGGCCAACGGCGCCTCGGGCCGCGCGATCGACGCTTTCATGGACGAGGCCTTCACCGCCTATGCCGCGTCGTCGCAGGCCGCGGCGCTGCCGGAGGCCGACCGCAACGCCGACGTGCTGAAGCGCCAGTACCGCGTGCGTTTCGGCGGCTTCGTGGCGCAGGGTACGCCGGCCGCCGGCAAGCGCTGGACCTTGACGGAAGTGCAGGCCGGCGAGCCGGCCGAAGGCCTGCGCATCTACGACCCGGGCAACCTGACCGGAGCGGCACCGACGGACCCGGGCGCCATCCTGCACCCCTGGCCGGCCGGCGTGGACGCGACGCGCTACACCGGATCGGACAGCGTGCTGGTGATCTACGCCAGCGCGCGTGGCGGCGAAGCGCGCCAGGTGCCCCTCAGCAACGGCCAGCCGGCCGACCCGGCGCGCGCCATCGCCGACCTGCTGCCCGGCATCGCCACCAGCGAGCTGTCGCTGGACCTGGCCAGCGGCGGCAGCGGACCGATCGGCCGCGTGCGCGGCGCCCTCACCCATGCGCAGCTGGGCGCGGACGCGCGCATCCCGGTCGACATCCCGATCACCCGCCGGCGCGGCCTCACCAATGCCGGCGTGCTGAGCACCGAGAACACGGTGCAGCGCTTTCGCAACCTGCTGCGCGACGGCGGCGTCACCGGCCTGAGCCCGGTCGTGGTCGACGAGGTCGACGTGATGCCCGGCGTCGGCCTGTTCATCAGCGGCCGGGTGCAACCCGACATCGAGATGCTGCGTGGCGCCAGCCTGGACTTCCAGATCCGCGGCAACGAGCTGGTGGTTTCCAAGACCTTTTACGGCGGCGACATCAACCTGGGCGGCCCGTTCCGCATCGATGGCAGCGACCTCACCGTCGGCCTGTCGACCCGCGACGGCCTGCAGGTGGGCGGCGGCGTCGCCTTCAGCATCGAGCGGCTGGGCCAGGGCACGCTGCGCGGCGCCGGCCGGGTCGACGCCTTCGCCGTCGAGGGCCGCTTCGACTTCGACCGCCGGCTGTTCGACGCCGACGCCAGCATCCAGCTGGCCTACCGGCGTGGCGCCGACGCGCCCAACGGCAAGCTGTCCGGCAGCGGCACCGTCACCATCGGCCCGGGCAAGGTGCGCGGCATCCGGCGCGCCACCGTGCAGGCGGCCTTCGACGGCGAGAATCGCTCCATCGGCGGCAGCGCCGACCTCGACATCCCCGGCGTCGAATCGGCGACGCTGGGCGTGCAGTTCACGCCCACGGAGGGCACCCGGATCACCGGCAGCGCGCGCTTTCGCGACCGGCCCGGCATGCGCAACGGCCAGATCGATGCCGCGCTCTCCGAAACACCGGAAGGCTGGCGCATGGCGGCGCGGGGCAGCGCCGAGGCGAGCTTCGCCGGCATCACCGCGCTGCTGACCGCGAGCTACGAAGACGGCCTGTTCATGTTCTCCGCGGACGCCCCGTTCCGCATCGGCGATCGGGTCAGCGGCCAGGTGCGCGTCGGCCTCACCAACGCCAATGTCGACGACCAGGGCCGCATCGTGGCGGGCGGCGCGGCGGCCGCGGCCGGGGGCGAACTGCGGCCCTTCGGCAACGGCACCGTGACCCTGCGGCTCACCGACGCGCTGCAGGGCAGCGTCGGCCTCAAGGTGCGCCGCACCGGCGACCTGTTGATCAGCGGCAGCATCGGGCTGGCCGCGCCCTTGACGCTGTTCGACCAGTACCCGCCGCCCGACCGCGCGACCCGCACGCTGTTCTCGATGCCGACGATCTCGGTGCCGCTGGTGGGCATCTCGGTCGGCAGCACCGTGGTCGGCGTCGCGCTCACCATCAACGGCCGCGTCACCGGCCATGCCCACGTGGGACCGGGCCAGCTGACGCAGACGGTGTTGCGGGTGGAGGACTTCAATCCCGCGCAGCCGGACTCATTGCACGTGACGGGTGAGGCCGAATTCCGGTTGCCGGCCGCGGCCGGCATCGGTGCCTCGATCGACGCCGGCCTGACGCTGGGCGCGGCGGTGATCAACGCGTCCGCCGGCGTCAACGTCAGCGCCCAGGCCAGCCTGACCGCGCAGGTCACGCCGCACGTCAACCTGGACTGGCGTGCCGCCAGCGGCCTGCACGTGCACGCGGCACTCGACGCCTCGCTGACGCCGCGCCTGGCCTTCGACCTCAATGGCTACGCGCTGGTCGAGGCCAATGCCTTCGTCACCACGTTCACGCTTTGGCGCAAGGACTGGAACCTGGCGCACCGCGAGATCGGCAGCAGCCTGGCGCTGCGCCTGCACGCGCCGGTGGACTACTACAGCGACGGCCGCGGCGTGGTGTTCGACCCCGAGCAGGTGCGCTTCGAAGTGCCGAGCCTGAATGCCGACACGCTGGCGCAGCTGTTCAACCAGGAAGGTGGGGACGAGCATGTGGAGCGCGGGGCGGCGCGGGCCTGAGCCGCCCACTCGACTTGCGCCGCGGGATAACAGGCAGCACCTTGTCCTACAGGCACTTCAGCGTGCTGCAGATGGCGTCGGCGCAGCCGGGCTGATCAGCTCGATCAATGAAGATATCCAGATTCATCGAAACCAACCTCGAAAAGATCCTGGTTGAGTGGGAGGGGTTTGCGAAAACGCTTCTGCCGGTCGCCGCCGACATGTCCGCCAGCGAGCTGCGCGACGATGCGAAGCAAATTCTGCATGCGATTGCCCTGGACCTGGAAACCGAGCAGACCGACCCTGAGCAGGCCAGGAAATCCAGAGGCACCACCGGGCCGCTGAAGGGCGGGGCGGCGGAGATTCACGGCGCCTTGCGCCAGGCCAGCGGCTTCACCCTGGCCCAGCTCGTGGCGGAGTTTCGTGCATTGCGAGCCAGCATTCTCAAGCTGTGGCAGCAGACGTCGGAGCCCGGTTCGCCAGCCGTGGTCGAGGACATCATGCGATTCAACGAAAGCATCGACCAGGCGCTGGCCGCCTCGATCGACAAGTATTCGCAGCATGCCCAGAACACTCGCGATACTTTCCTTGCCATCCTGGGACAGGATCTGAGAGCCCCGCTTCAAACCGTTTCCATGGCAGCGGAGTTTCTCGGCAAGCCCGGCGTGCAACAGGCCGGCCTCGACCGGACCAGCGCCCGCCTCAAACGCAGCGCGGCCCGGATGGTCGCGATGGTCAATGACCTGATTGAATATTCTCGCGCGCAGCTCGGCGACAAGATGCGAATCACCCTGGCGGAGTGCAACTTCAAGGAACTTGCGGAAGCCGCGCTGGTCGATGCCAGTGCCGCGTTTCCCGATTGCCCGTTCGAACTCGACGCCTCGGGTCCCATGACGGCCTCCGTGGACGGGGCGCGTGTGCACCAGATGCTGACAAATCTGTTGACCAACGCGGCCCAGTACCGGGACAAGATCTACAGCGTGACCCTCACCCTTGCCGGCGAGCAGGACGTGATGGTTGTCCGTGTCAAGAATCGCGGGCCGGTGATCGCCGAGGAGTTCTTCGAAGCGATCTTCAATCCCCTGGTCCAGCTCACCACTGCCGCAGATGGGACGAGTCGACCGGCCACCAGCTTGGGGCTCGGCCTTCACATCGCCCGCACGATCACCATCGCCCACGACGGGAAAATCTCGGTGACCTCCACCGAGAAAAACGGAACCGTCTTCACCGTTCGGCTGCCGCGAGGTCAACGGGAACGAACTTAGCGTTCAACCTGGGCTGGCTACGCGCTGGTCGAGGGCTTGGCGGGCTTGACGTGGAGGCGCGCCGGCCGCCTGAGCGCGCGCTCACTTTTGTGTGATGGAGCTCACAAGCGACTGCAGCCTGCTTGCAGCCGTCAGGGTGATCGGTAAACTGAAATCCCGGTTCAGCCGTTGAAGTGCCATGCAGCAGTCCACCAGCACCCTATTGAGCATTGTGGGCGCCCTCGCCCTGCTCGCCGTCGCCGTGGCGGTTCTCGTCGCGGAACTGCGGGCGCGCTGGCCCCGCCGCGAGACACTCGAGGAACCGTTGGAGATGTCCACGCTGACCTTTCCGCCCGGGTCACTGGCGCCGCGGCCGCGGCGGCAGCCGCGCACAAGCCTGCGCTAGAGCGCCCACTGCGCCCGCATGCTCGGCCTCTGGCCGAAGGTGGCGTACCACTGCGCCACCTGCGGGTGCCTGTCCCGCCAGCCGAAATCGGCAAAGCGCAAGTCCAGGTACCAGAGCGCACAGCCCACCGTGATCGCGCCGATGTCGACGCGCTGCGCCAGCAGCGCCGGCCGGGCATCCAGGTGCGCCAATGCGGTCTCGGCCTTGTCCAGTTGCGCCGCGCGCCATTCGGGCCAGCGCAATGCTTCCGGCCGCGCGACGTCTTCGTAGCGCGCGAGCAGGGCCGCATCCAGCATGCCGTCGCCGAGCGCTTGCAGCGTAAGCGCCTGCCACCGCGCGGTGCCCGAAGCCGGGAACAGGCTACCCCGCGCCAGGTCGTTGAGGTACTCGCAGATCACCCGGCTGTCGTACAGCACCTGGCCGTCGTCCGAATGGAAGGTCGGCACCTTGCCGAGCGGGTTGTCGCGGATGATCTCCTGGTCGCGGTTGACCGGGTGGGCATTGGACGGCAGCAGTTGCAGCTTGTCGTTCAGTCCCAGTTCGTGCGCCGCCACCAAGCACTTGCGCACGTAGGGCGAAAAGGGCGAGAAGAGGATCTTCATGCGGTCTCCAGGGCCACCGGCGGCTGCGCCGTCTGCTGTGCCAGATGCTTGCCCGCGACCCAACCGAAGGTGAGCGCCGGGCCGAGAGTGATGCCGGGCGCCGGGTACTGGCCGCCCATCACGGAATGCATGTCGTTGCCGGCCGCATAGAGGCCGGGAATGGGCTGGCCGCCGGCGTCCAGCGCCTGC
>JAQGMU010000409.1 GCA_028292195.1 Ramlibacter sp.
TATTGGCCTTCGCCAGCTCCTGTTCGCGTTCGTCCATCATCTTGTCAACCTTCGTGCGCCTCTTCTCCAGCCGCATTCCTTTGCCTTCCAGGATCTCGCGCTCCTTGGGGCTGGGCTTCTTCGGTCCCAGGTCATGAAGATCCCTTACCTCGCGGTCGATCTCGAGCAGCTCTCGTTCGGCTCTCGCTATGGCCGCGCTTGCGTCGGCTGCCGTGATCTTGTTTCCGAGGCGACACTCCACGCGGGCCAATGCAGCGTTCGTCGCGAAGTAGTTCAGCACGAGAGCGCCAGCGGCAATGAGGCCGCTGACCCCCGTGACGAGTTCCTTGTATTGCTTTACGACATCAACCAGCCGCCCAAAAGGAGATGGCGGCTTTGCCGGGGCTGCTTGGGTATCGACCTGCGCGTTCATCACCTGTTCTCCATGAAGGAGGAATGACGGTGAACCTAGTCGTCGAGAGGGCAGCCGTCATCCACTGGTTAGAGGAGCGAACCCGTTCAGCGGCGTTGCTGCAGAGAGCGAGCGATTTGCAAGCTCAAAAGACAGGGGTTCAATGCAACGCCGGCAACGCCCTTCGGTACTGCGCGGCTTCGGCCACGTGCGTTGCGGACACCGTGTGCGCGCCGGCCAGGTCGGCGATCGTGCGGGCCAGCTTCAGCGTGCGATGCGTGCCGCGCGCGCTCCAGCCCAGGCGCGCCGCCACATTGCGCAGGAAGGCCGCGGCATCCGTGGCGAGGCCGGCATGCGCGTCGATCTCCTGCCCCTGCAGCGCATGGTTGGCCTTGCCCTGCCGCGCCAGCGCGCGCGCCCGGGCCGCCTCGCAGCGCACCTGCACGGCGGCCGTGCCTTCGCCGGCCGGTGCTTCCAGCAGTTCCGCCGGGCTCAATGCCGGCACTTCGACATGCAGGTCGATCCGGTCCAGCAGCGGGCCGCTCAACTTGCCCTGGTAGCGCGCCACCTGCTCCGGCGTGCAGCGGCAGGCGCGGCCGGACCCGAGCCAGCCGCAGGGGCAGGGATTCATCGCCGCGACCAGCTGGAAGCAGGCCGGGAACTCGGCCCGGCGGGCGGCACGGGCGATCGTGATGCGGCCGGTCTCCAGCGGCTCGCGCAGCGCCTCCAGCGCGGCGCGCGGGAACTCGGGCAGTTCGTCGAGGAACAGCACGCCATGGTGGGCCAGCGAGATCTCGCCCGGCCGCGGCGGCGAACCGCCGCCCACCAGCGCCACCGCGCTGGACGAATGGTGGGGCGCGCAGGTCGGGCGCAGCGACCACTGCGGCAGGGTGAAGCGCCCGGCCAGGCTGGCCACGGCGGCGCTCTCCAGCGCTTCCGGCACGCTCATGGGCGGCAGCAGGCCGGCGAAGCGCTGCGCCAGCATCGACTTGCCGGCGCCGGGCGGGCCCACCAGCAAGAGGCTGTGGCCGCCTGCCGCGGCGATCTCCAGCGCGCGGCGGGCGCCGGCCTGGCCCTTGACGTCGGCCAGGTCCGGGTACTGCGCGCTGGTGACGGGCGCGCTGCATTCGAGCCGGACCCAGCCTTCCGAGGCCGCGTCTGGCGCGTTCGGCTGCGGCTGGAACTGCGCCACCACGTCCAGCAGGTGGCGGGCGCGAATCACATGGGCGCCGGGCACCAGGGCGGCTTCCTCCGCGCTGGCCGGCGGCAGCACCAGCCGGGCCGGGTTGCCGGCGGCGTAGAGCGCAAGGCTGGTGGCGAGCGCGCCCCGCACCGGCCGCAGTTCGCCGGACAGCGACAGTTCGCCGGCGAATTCATGGCCGGCCAGCCGGGCGCCTTCGAGCTGGCCGCTGGCAGCCAGGATGCCCAGGGCGATCGGCAGGTCGAAGCGGCCGGAGTCCTTGGGCAGGTCGGCCGGCGCCAGGTTGACCGTGATCCGGCGGTTCGACGGGAATTCCAGGCCGCTGGTCAGGATGGCGGAGCGCACCCGCTCGCGCGCCTCCTTCACCTCGGTATCGGCCAGGCCGACCAGGAAGAAGTTGGGCAGCCCATTGGAAAGGTGCACTTCGACCGTGACCGCAGCGGCTTCCAGCCCCAGCAGGGCGCGGCTTTGCACCAAAGAAAGGCTCATGGTGCCGCTCCTCCCTATTCAGGTGCATGGCTGACCGTGGTGCAGCCCAAAACTCGGAATCGCACCTGGCTGGTGCGAAAGGCCAAAACGCCAGCCTTACCCGGCCTTAACGGACAACACGCGCCGCCGGCCTACGTCCCATTGGGGGATCCGCCGCATGGCACGCCTCCTGCTAACAGGTCGTTGCTGGACATTTTTAAACGAACGGGGAATCCCAATGAAACTGAAACTTGTCGTCCTTGCCGCATCTCTTCTCGCATCCGGCGCCGTGATGGCCCAAGCCGCGGCCGAGACCAAGGGCCCGGAACCGGACTACACGCTGTCCGTCAACGTCGGCGCGGTCACCGACTACCGGTACCGCGGCATTTCCCAGTCGCGCTTGAAGCCGGCGCTGCAGGCCGGCGCGGATTTCGCGCACAAGAGCGGCTTCTACATCGGCACCTGGGGTTCCAGCATCAAGTGGATCAAGGACGGCGGCGGGGACGCCGACGTCGAAATCGACCTGTACGGCGGCTACAAGTTCAATGCCGGCCCGGTTGGCGTGGACGTCGGAGCGCTGCGCTACTTCTACCCGTCCTCCAAACTGGGGGTCAATCCGGACACCACGGAACTCTATGTCGCCGGCACCTACGGTCCGGCCACGCTGAAGTATTCGCATGCCGTCACCAACCTGTTCGGCTTCGCGGACAGCAAGAACAGCTACTACCTGGACCTGAGCGCCTCCTTCGACACCGGCTACTGGGGCCTCACCTTCGTCCCGCACATCGGCTACCAGCGCGTCGCCCACAACTCCGACTTCTCGTACACCGACTGGTCACTCGGGCTCGGCAAGGACTTCGGCAACGGCATCAGCATGTCGCTGGCCTACGTGGACACCAATGCGGACGGCTACTTCGCCCCCAGCGGCAAGAAGCTCGGCCGCGCCGCCGCCGTTCTGGGCGCGAAGTACACCTACGGGTTCTGAGCGGCCTCATCCCCAAGGAGAAAGCATGAAACTCGTCACCGCCATCATCAAACCCTTCAAGCTCGACGAGGTGCGCGAAGCCCTCTCCGGCATCGGGGTGCAAGGCATCACAGTCACCGAGGTCAAGGGCTTCGGCCGGCAGAAGGGCCATACCGAGCTGTACCGCGGCGCGGAATACGTCGTCGACTTCCTGCCCAAGGTGAAGATCGAAGCGGCGGTGGCCGACGACCTGGTGGAGCGGGTGATCGAGGCCGTCGAGGCCGCGGCCCGCACCGGCAAGATCGGCGACGGAAAAATCTTCGTGTACGACCTGGAGCAAGTCGTGCGCATCCGGACCGGTGAGACCGGCAAGGAAGCCCTCTAAACCATTTACACAGAGAGACTGACATGAGGAAATTCCTGGTTTCCCTGGGCCTAGGCCTGGGACTGCTGATCGGCAGCGCCGTCGCTGTCGCTCAGGCGCCGGCGGCGGCTGCGGCCTCCGCGCCGGCCGCTACCGCGGAAGCGGCGCCC
>JAQGMU010000457.1 GCA_028292195.1 Ramlibacter sp.
GCGGGGGTGCCCCCACGCGCGTGGCGTTGTGATGCAAACTCGCTCATGGCTTTTCGATCCCTTGCCGGCTGCGCGCTGGCACTCCTCCTGGCCGCTTGCGGCGACACCGCCAAGCTGCCGGAACAGACCGGCCCCACGCCGCACCTGCCGCCGCCCGCGCACTCGCTGCTGCCCACCGTACACATCGCGCCGGCCGAAGGCTGGCCGATCGGCGCCCTGCCGGTCGCGCCCAAGGGCTTCCGCGTCACTGCGCTGGCGCACGGGCTGGAGCATCCACGCTGGCTGCTGGTGCTGCCCAATGGCGACGTGCTGGTGGCCGAAAGCAACCACCCGGCCCCGCCGCCGGGGACCGGGCCCCAGGGCTTCAAGGCCTTGAAGGCCTGGGCGATGAATCTGGTGATGAAGCGCGCCGGCGCCGGCGTGCCCAGCGCGGACCGCATCACGCTGCTGCGCGATGCCGACGGCGACGGCCAGGCCGAAGTGCGCACCGTGTTCCTGGATAAGCTGCATTCGCCCTTCGGCATGGCGCTGGTGGGTGACAACCTCTACGTCGCCAACGCCAATGGCGTGGTGCGCTTTCCGTATGCGGCGGGCCAGACGAAGATCACTGCCGCCGCGACCCCGGTCACGGACCTTCCGGCCGGCATCAACCACCACTGGACCAAGGGCCTGGCGGCCAGTCCGGACGGCGCCAAGCTCTACGCGTCGGTCGGCTCCAACAGCAACGTGGCGGAAGATGGAATGGCGATCGAGGAGGGCCGCGCGGCCATCTGGGAAATCGACCTCGCCACCGGCAGCAAGCGCCTGTATGCGGGCGGCTTGCGCAACCCGGTGGGCATGGCCTTCGAGCCGCAGACGAAGGCCTTGTGGGTCGTGGTGAACGAGCGCGACGAACTGGGCAGCGACCTGGTGCCCGACTACCTGACTTCGGTGCGGGACGGCGCCTTCTATGGCTGGCCGTGGAGTTACTGGGGCCCGCATGTCGACGGGCGGGCGCAACCCGATCGACCCGAGATGGTGGCGAAAGCGGTGCCGCCCGATTACGCGCTGGGCAACCACGTGGCCCCGCTGGGCCTGGCCTTTTCCGATGCGCGCATGACGGGGGCTTATGCCAGCGGCGCCTTCGTCGGCGAGCACGGTTCCTGGAATCGGCGCCCGCGCAGTGGCTACAAGGTGGTGTTCGTCCCGTTCGCCAACGGCAAGCCGGGGGATGCGCCGGCGGATTTCCTGACGGGATTCGTCAGTCCTGAAGGAAAGGCCTGGGGCCGGCCGGTAGGCGTCGCGCTGGATGCCCAGGGTGCGCTGCTGGTCGCCGATGACGTCGGCAACACTGTCTGGCGGGTTGCGCCGGCGCGCTGACTCAGTGGATGGTCAGGCCAGGTAGCTCTGCACCAGCATGGCCACCAGGGAAGGGCCGCGGGTGGATTGGTCCAGGGTCACGAGGATGGCAAGCACCAGGGAAGGCCAGACGGTCTGGGCCCATTCCCGGGCATCGGTGTGGCGGTTGATGAAGCTGCGTAGCGTGTCCATGCAGTTAATGTCTCGCGCCGCCAGGCCCCTGTGATTCAGACGATGGCTTTATGAGAGGGTCCAGACGGACTGCGCGGCAGTAAGCCCAGGATGACACCCGCGTGGTCCCACGCCAGGGCGCTGTCGGTCAACTACGGACGGGCAGGGGCAGGGCAGTCTTGGCCCGGACCTGCTTCAGCGCAAAGCTGGAACGGATCTTCTCCACTCCCGGAATCGGCGTCAGCTGGTCCAGGATGAAACGCTCGAGAGCCGCGATGTCCGTGAGCACCACGCGGATGAGGTAGTCGCTGTCGCCAGTCATGAGGTAGCACTCCATCACCTCGTCGTGCTCCGCGATGCTGCGCTCGAAGGCGGCCAGGGATTCCTTGTTCTGCTCCTTCAGGCTGATGCTGATGAACACGTTCAGGCCCAGTCCGAGCTGCTTGGCATTGGCCAGCGCCACATAGCGCTCGATCACGCCGGCGGTCTCCAGCGCCTTGACCCGGGCCAGGCAGGGCGAGGGCGACAGGTGGACCCGGCGCGCCAGCTCCACGTTGGTCAGTGCGCCATCCACCTGGAGCTCGGCAAGGATGCGGAAGTCGATGGTGTCCAGTTGCATGTTCGGCTGTTGCTCGATGAATTTCCGGCATTTTATGCGGCAGAGTGTTGCCGCAGGAACCCTTTCGACAGCCTGTGCGGCGCGCGACAGCCTACAGTGAGGCATGGCCGACCACAGCATCACCCGTTACCTTGAGGACCAGGCCGGCGACACCGACCCTGGCGAAACCGCGGAATGGCGCGATGCGTTCCTGGCGCTCGTGGCCACCGAAGGCCCCATTCGGGCCCGCTTCATCCTGGACCAGCTCGCGGTGCTGGCCCGCACCCCCAACGTCGCCTGGTCGCCGGAACTGGTCACGCCCTACGTCAACACGGTGGCGGTGGAGCGCCAGCCGGCCTTCCCGGGCGACCTGGCCATCGAGGAGAAACTCGCTTCGCTGATGCGCTGGAACGCCCTGGCGATGGTGGCGCGCGCCAATGCGGCCTACGGCGAGCTGGGCGGCCACATCGCCAGCTACGCCAGCGCGGCCGACCTGTTCGAGGCGGGGTTCCATCATTTCTTCCGGGCCCGCAATGCGCAGCAGGGCGGCGACCTGGTGTTCTTCCAGCCGCACAGCGCGCCGGGTGTCTATGCGCGGGCCTTCCTCGAGGGACGCCTTACCGAAGCGGACCTGGCGCACTATCGCCAGGAGCTCGCCGCGCCCGCGGCCGGCGCGCGCGGGCTTTCCAGCTATCCGCATCCCTGGCTGATGCCGGACTTCTGGCAGTTCCCAACCGGCTCGATGGGCATCGGGCCCATCAGCTCGATCTACCACGCGCGCTTCATGCGCTACCTCACCCACCGCAACCAGCTCGATTGCGCAGGAAGGAAGGTGTGGGGCGTGTTCGGCGACGGCGAGATGGACGAGCCGGAAAGCATGAGCGCGCTGACCCTCGCCTCGCGCGAGAAGCTCGACAACCTGGTGTGGGTGGTCAACTGCAACCTGCAGCGGCTGGACGGCCCGGTGCGCGGCAACGGCCGCATCGTCGACGAGCTGGAGAAGCTGTTCCGCGGCGCCGGCTGGAACGTGATCAAGCTGCTGTGGGGCAGCGACTGGGACGGCCTGTTCGCCCGCGACAGCAGCAACGCATTGATCAAGGCCTTCGCGCACACGGTGGACGGCCAGATGCAGACCTTCGCGGCCAAGGACGGCCGCTTCAACCGTGAACACTTCTTCGGCCAGGACGACGAACTAGCGCGGCTGGCGCAGGGCATGACGGACGAACAGATCGACCGCCTCAAGCGCGGCGGCCACGACCTGGTGAAGATCCACGCCGCCTACGACGCGGCGGCCAGGCACCGCGGCCAGCCGACCGTGATCCTGGCCCACACCAAGAAGGGCTACGGCATGGGCGCGGCCGGCCAGGGCCGCATGACCACCCACAGCCAGAAGAAGCTGGACGAGGCTGCGCTGCTGGAGTTCCGCAACCGCTTCAACCTGCCGCTGTCGGACGAACAGGCGAAGAACCTGGACTTCTTCCGGCCGGCCGAAGACAGCGCGGAGATGCGCTACCTGCACGGCCACCGGCAGGCGCTGGGCGGCTACATGCCGCAGCGGCTGACGCAGTGCGCGGTGGTGCCGGTTCCCGATGCCGCCAGCTACGCCCAGTTCGCGCTGGCCGCCGGCGGCAAGGAGATGTCGACCACCATGGCCTTCGTGCGGCTCCTGGGCAACCTGCTGAAGGACAAGGAACTGGGCCCGCGCATCGTCCCCATCGTGGCCGACGAGGCCCGCACCTTCGGCATGGCCAACCTGTTCAAGCAGGTCGGCATCTATTCCAGCGCCGGCCAGAGTTACGAGCCGGAGGACATCGGATCGGTGCTGTCATACCGCGAGGCGCTCGACGGCCAGATCCTGGAAGAGGGCATCAGCGAGGCCGGCGCCATTGCCAGCTGGACGGCCGCCGCCACCAGCTACAGCGTGCACGGCCACGCCATGCTGCAGTTCTACATCAACTACTCGATGTTCGGCTTCCAGCGCGTCGGCGACGCCATCTGGGCCGCCGCCGACCAGCGCTCCCGCGGCTTCCTGCTGGGAGCCACCTCGGGCCGCACCACGCTGGGCGGCGAGGGCCTGCAGCACCAGGACGGCAGCAGCCACCTGGTGGCCGCCACCATCCCGAACTGCAAGGCTTACGACCCGGCCTTCGCCGGCGAGATGGCGGTGATCGTCGACCACGGCATGCGCGAGATGCTGGTGGAGCAGCGCGACGTCTTCTACTACGTCACGCTGATGAACGAAAACTACGCGCAGCCGGACCTGCCGCCGGCCGCGCGGGACGACGTGATCCGCGGCTGCTACCGCTACGCCCGCTACGGCGACGAAACGGCGAGCCGGCGCGTCACTCTGCTCGGCTCGGGCGCGATCCTGACTGAAGTCATCAAGGCGGCGCAGCAGCTGGCCGCCGACGGCGTGCCCACCGAGGTGTTCAGCGTGACGAGCTGGAGCGAACTGGCGCGCGACGGCATGGCCTGGGAGCAGCGCGGGCTGGCCGGCGATGCCGAGCCCGGCACGCCCTTCGCCACGAGGCAGCTGGCCGGGCGCGGCCCGATCATCGCCGCCAGCGACTACGTGCGGGCCGTGCCCGAAAGCATCCGCGCCTTCATCCCCGCGGGGCGCCGCTACCTGACGCTGGGCACCGATGGTTTCGGCCGCAGCGACACGCGGGCGGCGCTGCGGGAGTTCTTCGGCGTCGACGCGGCGAGCATCGTCCGGGCGGCCGGCCACGCCTTGCGTGAGCCGCGCGACTGACAGTCGTCAGTCGCTGACCGCGCCGGACTTCTTCAGCCAGCGGGCCAGCAGGTACAGGGCCCCCCAGGCGACCAGCGCCGCGGCCAGGGCCTCGGCCTCCGGCAGCGCTTCGGTTCCGCCCATGCGGTATTGGCGCCAGAGTTGCAGGACGACCAGCGAGAACAGCAGCAGCGCGGTGTTGTACTCCTTCACCAGCACCCGGCCCCAGTTGAACCGCATGCCTTCCAGCGACTGCCGCCAGCCGGTCCAGCGCGGCCACCAGCGCCGCACCCGCTGGCAATAGGCGTCGTACTCGCGGCCGAACTTGTCCCGCAGGTAGGCTTCTTCGGCCGCCACGATGCAGGTGTAGGCCAGCAGGACGAGCGGGAT
Organism: Ramlibacter sp.; assembly: GCA_028292195.1. Lineage (GTDB taxonomy): Bacteria > Pseudomonadota > Gammaproteobacteria > Burkholderiales > Burkholderiaceae_C > Ramlibacter. Next base: position 5,229 of record JAQGMU010000457.1, read on the forward strand.
CGCCAGGTAGAAGGTCCAGGAATGCGCCACCAGCGCCAGGCCGATGCAGATCAGGATGTTGCCCAGGTACAGCGGGTTGCGGCAGTGGTCGAAGACGCCGCCCTGCACCAGCTTGCTGGCGAACACCCGACGGTTGCGGCCGCCGCGTTCTATGTACTCGAAGCCGATGGTGAAAATGCGCACCGCTGCGCCGGCCAGCGCGATGAGGGCGCCGGCCATGGCCAGCAGGTGGTCCGGCCCGGCGAGCGGGTCGGACGGGGTGGCGGCCAGCAGGGCCAGGACGAACACCGCCGGCCCGATCGCGTTGCGGTAGCGGAACAGGAAATTTCCGGTGCGCACCTGCAGCGGCACGCGCGTGGCCAAGTCCGCGCAGGCTGTGGGTTGGCTGCCGTATTGCTTGATTTGCTTCACTTGATCGCCAGGAAGCCCTCGAAGCACACGTACTTCTGGACGGTCATGATGTCGACGAAACCGGCCCGCTTCAGCAGGTCGATGTTGCCCTGGGTGGAAAACGGCTCCATCACGCCCTTGATGCTGCGGGACTTGTTGATGATCTCCGCTTCGCTGAAGCCGTTCTCGAGCTTGAACTCGACGTACACCTGGTTGGCGTAGTCCTGGAAGCGGCCGTCCGGTGCCCGCACCTTCTCGAACATGAAGAAGGCACCGCCCCAGTTCAGCGCCTGGTAGATGCGGTCGATCATGGTCTGGCGCACGCGCGGGGGCAGGAACTGGATCGTGTAGTTGGCGATGATCATGTCGGCCGGCTCGAACTCTAGATCCAGCGCATTGGCATGGATGAACGACAGGCGCTGGTCCTTCGCGGCCAGCTGGCGCGCCTTGCCGACCATGTCGGCCACCGTGTCCACCCCTACCAGCCGCAGGTCGCAGTTGTGGGGATGCCTGGCGGCAAGCTTGGTCAGCATGCTGCCGGTGGAGCAGCCGATGTCGTAGACCAGGCTGTCAGGCTTCAGAAAGAAATCGCTGTAGTGACAGACCACGGTGTGGCCGCTGTCGTACAAGGGAATCGACTTCCGGATGTGCGAGTCGAAATCCTCGCTGATGTTTTCGAACGACCACCCTGCGTTATGTTGGTTGATGTTGGCGTCCACTGCGTTCGGCACGATTCCTCCTTTGTTGTCCTATGACCAAGCGGCGCGCCCGATCGCGAAGCGCTTAAGATCGGCCGCATGCCGCTTTCCTCGCGCTTCTGGGCCGATCTTCGCACCACTGACTTCGCCCAGCTCGATCCCGCCGCCACTGTGGCCGTGCTGCCCGTGGCCGCCACGGAGCAGCACGGCCCGCACTTGCCGCTGGCAGTCGATCGGGATCTGGTGGATGGGATCGTAGCGCAGGCGCTTCCACAATTGCCCGCCGACCTGCCTGTTCTGGTGTTACCGACACACCAAGTGGGTTACAGCCCGGAGCATGCGCAGTTCGCCGGGACATTGACGCTGTCCGCGACGACGGTCATCGCCACCTGGGTGGAGATCGGCGAGTGCGTCGCCCGCGCGGGTGTAAAGAAGCTGCTGCTCTTCAACAGCCACGGCGGCCAGGCGAGCCTGCTGGACATCGTGGCGCGCGAATTGCGCACGCGCTGCAACCTGATCGTGTACGGCTGCAGCTGGTGGAACCTGCCGCTGGGCGACGCCGTCACCGGACTGTTCGCGCCCGATGAACACCGTTTCGGCGTGCATGCCGGTGAGATCGAAACCGCGCTGATGCTGGCGTTGCGCCCGGAAACAGTGCGCATGGCGCAGGCGCGGCATTTCGCCTCCAGCGCGCAGGAGCGGGCGGCGCGGTTCCCGGTGTTGGGCAACGGACGCAGCGCCAAGCTGGGCTGGGCCATGCAGGACTACAACGCGCAGGGCGCCGCCGGCAATGCCGCGGCCGCCACCGCCGACCAGGGCCGCGCCGTGCTGGATGCCGCGGCCCGGGAACTGGCGCGGCTGCTGCAGGAGATCTCGGCGCTGCCGCTCTCGACGCTGGTGGCGCGCCCGGCGGATTAAGGGAAAACGCGCGAGGGAAAACGCGCGCCCGCCGGCCGGCCGCGTCCATCCTTCCAAAGGCCGAGTTGGCCCACGGCCACTGGCGCGTGAATATTCGACGCGAGCGCGCAGTCGTTCACAGCGCTGACACATGAGCCTGCATAAACTTTGTGCAGGTGAACCTCATGCGCTTTTCAGCCGTCTTCCAACTCCCCCTCGCGCCGCGCCTCGCGGTGGAGCGGGCCGCGCCCGTGCGCGTGGAGGAACCGGCCGCGCCGGTGACGCCGGGCCCCCGGGCGCCGCAGTTCGCGGACCTGCCGGAGGACCTCGACCAGCGCGTGCGCATGGTCGGCGAGTGGCAGCTGGGCGAGGACTAGGAGTCCGGGCGGCAGGGAACCGGGCCTCCACTGGGCCCTGCCGCTGCGCGCGGCCGGGCACAGGCGTTGCTTCGTCTCCGGAACCCTTTCCTTCCGGAGCAAGCGCATGAACCGCAACGACGTCACCGAAAAGATCATCACCGCCAAGGTCGCCCGGGGCCTCACCTGGGCCGAGGTCGCGGCCAAGGTGGGGCGCTCCAAGGAATGGACCACGGCCGCCTGCCTGGGCCAGATGACGCTGGACGCCGAGCAGGCGCGGGTGGTGGGCGACCTGTTCGGCCTGGATGCCGAGGAGTGCAAGTGGCTGCAGGTGGTGCCGTACAAGGGCTCGCTGCCCACGGCGGTGCCCACCGACCCGCTGATCTACCGCTGGTACGAAATCGTCAGCGTGTACGGCACCACGCTGAAGGAGTTGATCCACGAGGAATTCGGCGACGGCATCATGAGCGCCATCGACTTCTCGATGGACCTCACGCGCGAGCCGGATCCCAAGGGGGATCGCGTCCACGTCGTGCTGTCCGGCAAGTTCCTGCCGTACAAGGCGTACTGAAACAAGGCGGCCGCCGGTGGGCCGTAAAAAAAAGAGCCGTCCCCTGGGACGGCCTGATTCCGGGCGCGCTGAAGCGCCGTCTGGTTGTTAGCGGTCGCCGCCGTGCGGGCTGCCGCTGCTGCTCGCATGGAAGCTGCTGCTGCTGCTGCTGGACTGTCCGAGCGCACTGCGGCGATTGGCACTGCGCGCCTGGCCGCCCTTGCGGCCGGCTTCGCGTGCTTCTTCCGAGGTGAACTCGTGGGCGGTGCCCTTTTCATGGGCGGCGCGGCCGCCCTCGCTGGCAATCTCGCGCTGGCGCTGCGGGTCCATCGACGCGAAGCCCCGGTTTGATTTGCCGCTGGGGGTGCCCTGATTATTGGAAGCCATTTGGTAATCTCCTTGCAAAAACGAAGTGTTGGAACTGCATGGCTGGTCTGCGCCGGCCATGTGCTCATTGAGCTTGCATTCACTTCTTTCCATCGTCAGGCACCAAAGCGGGAGGCTGTAGGAGCGGCCCTACCTCTACAGACGGAGCTTCAGCGTAGGACGCGAGCCTGGAGGCGTCGCAGCAGCGGCGCCGCCTCGCTGTCCAGGCCGGGCGCGGGGCCCGGCTGAGCTTGCAGGCTGGCGATCAGGCGGGCCAGCCCGGGGCCCGAAGGCGGGATGGCACCGAGGAACAGCGGCTCGCTGCCGCGCGCCACCAGCAGCGTGGGAAAGGTCTCGATGTCGACGTCGCCCATTGCGTCGGCCTCGTCCTCGACGTCGACCCAGTCGAAGCGCAATCCCGGGTGGGCGCGGGCCTGCTCCTCGAAGGCGGGCCGCCACTCGCGGCACACGCCGCACCATTCGGCGCACAGGCAGGCGACCCGGAAGGTCGATTCGCTGGGGTCCTCGGGGGTGGCCATCGGGCAGTGTGGCGACGGCCTTCAGGGTGCGGCGCAGGCCGCGTAAGCGTCGAGGCCGCGCCGGTAGACCTTGGTGCTCACCTGCAGCAGCCCGAGCACCGAGTGGAACAGGTGGTCGTGCGAGATCGGGCTGTCGGCCCGGCCGCGCAGGCACGTGGTGGTGATGCCGGCGCGCTGCTCGAAGCCCGGCGACAGCCAGGTCACCCAGGGCACGTGCTTCTGCACGTCGGGCGCGATCGCGTAGGGCAGGCCGTGCAGGTACAGGTTGTTCTCGCCGAGGGACTCGCCATGGTCGGACACATAGAGCAGGGCGGTGTCGAAGTCGTTGCGGCCGCGCAGCCAGCCGATGGTGTCGCCCAGCACGTGGTCGGTGTAGGCGATGGTGTTGTCGTAGGCGTTGCGCACCGCCGCCACGTCGCAGTCCGGCAGGTGGCTGCTGGTGCACTCCGGCTGGAAGCGCTTGAAGGCGGGAGGCGAGCGCAGCGAATAGGCGGGCCCGTGGCTTCCCATCTGGTGCATCACCAGCACGACGCCGCGGGCGCGCCGCTCGGCCGGCAGCGCGGCGATCCGCTGGTCCAGTTCCTTGAGGAGGATGCCATCCAGGCATTCGCCGTTGGCGCAAAGCTGCGGGTCCTTGCTGGCCGAGGTGTTGACGGTCGGCACCCGGTCGCACACGCCCTTGCAGCCGCCCGCCTGGTTATCCAGCCAGAGCACCGCCAGCCCGGCGTGCTGCAGCACGTCGAGCAGGTTCTCCGAATCGCGTTCGCGCCCCGGGTAGGCCTCGCGCCCCAGGTGCGAGAACATGCAGGGCACGGAGGCTGCGGTGCTGGTGCCGCAGGACCACGCATTGCGGAAGCTGGCCACATTGGCGCGCGCCAGCTCCGGGGTGGTATCGCGCGGGTAGCCGTTGATGCCGAAGTTGCCGCTGCGGCCGGTCTCGCCGAGCACCAGCACCAGCAGCGGCGGCCTGGTCGCGGTGGCCGCCAGCCTGGCATCGGTGCCCAGCGGCACCACCCCCGGCGGCCGCCGCTTCTCGCCGATCACGCCGTGGCCGAAGGCGTACAGCGAGTTCAGCGGGTTCATCAGGTAACGCAGCTGCTTGTGGTTGCGCATGGCCGAGGCCAGCGGCTGGAAACTGAGCATGATCAGTGCGGCCGCCACCAGCAGTGCTGCTGCAGCCGCGCCGACATTGCGCAGCGCGCGCGGCTTCCAGGGGCCATAGGCAATCGGCGCGCGCCACACCAGCCAGGCCGGCAGCAGCCAGCCGACTGCCACCACCAGCGCCAGCTGCGGCGTCAACAGGGCCCGCGTTTCGCGCCAGTCGGTCTGGAGGGTGTTGGTGGCCATCGAGGTGTCGATCACCACGCGGAAGGTCCACATGAAGTAGCCGCCGAAGGCCGTGGCCGCCAGCAGGAAGATGATGGCGGGCTTGAGCAGCGGCCGCCAGCTGAGCAGGCTCAGCAGCGCGAACAGGGCGGCGGCCAGCACGCCACCCATGCAAATGGCGAGCAGCCAGCCGGACTTCGCGGCCAGCAGTCCCAGTGCGTCCAGTTCGCGCCACAGCGCCGCGTTGCCGACAGTGGCCATCCACAGGCTGGCGGCGAGCACCGGCAGCACCGGCTTCCAGTCCCGCGGCGATAGCTTGCTCATCTCGGTCAGGTCTCCGTTCGCGAAGGCCCGCGCGGCAGCCAGCGCCGCGCGGTGCGCCAAGCCTAGCAGCAAACCGCGCGGGCCAGCGTGGGCGCTGCCGGGGTCGGCGGCGCTAGCCTGCCATGCACAATCCCGTCATGCGTGTGCTGGTAGTGGAAGACGATGCGGGCATCGCCGCGGGGCTGGCGGCCCACCTGGCCGGGGCCGGCTGCGCCGTCGACACCACGCCCAGCGTGGCCGGGGGCTGGGCGGCGCTGGCGGCCGAGCCCTTCGACATCGTGCTGCTGGACCTGGCGCTGGCCGACGGCGACGGCATGGCGCTCCTGCGGCGCCTGCGGCAGGCGGCCGCCGGCCGGCTGCCGGACCCCGCCACGCCGGTCCTGATCATGACCGCGCGCGACCAGGTCGCTTCGCGCATCGAGGGCCTCGACCTCGGCGCCGACGACTACCTGGCCAAGCCCTTCGATCCCGACGAACTGGCTGCGCGGATGCGCGCGCTGCGCCGCCGCGCCGCCGGCCGCGCCCAGCCCAAGCTGCGCTACGGCGAACTGGAGATCGACCCGGCGGCGCACACCGTGCTGCGCGATGGCGTGCCGGTGGAACTGTCGGCGCGCGAATTCTCGATCCTGCTGGCGCTGCTGGAGGCGCGGCCGCACGTGCTGTCGCGGCCGCAGATCGAGGCCAAGCTGTACAACTGGGATGCGGCCCTGGAAAGCAACGCGATCGAGGTGCACGTGCACCGCCTGCGCCGCAAGCTGGGCGAGGGCGTGGTGCGCACGGTGCGCGGCGTCGGTTACTACGTGCCGGCGGAGCCGGGCGCATGAGACGCCGGGCCGCGGAGGTTTTCTGATGGACGGCGACCCGCGCGCGCCGCTGCCCACCCTCACCCGCCACCTGCTGGCCTGGGCCATGGGCGCGCTGGCGCTGGTGTGGGGCACCTTCGTCGTGATGGGCTACATCACCGGCCAGCAAGAGGCGGACGAGCTCACCGACGGCCACCTCGCCACCGTCAGCTCGCTGCTGCTGCCGCTGGCCGCCGAGGCGCTGGTGCTCGGGCGGGTGCAACCCGGCAGCGTGCCGGCGCTGAAGGCGCACGACTACCAGCGCTCGCTCACCGTGGTGGTGTGGGATGGCGGCGGCCGGCTGGTCTCGCGCAGCGGCGATGCGCCGCTGCCGTCCTTCGGCAGCCCCGAGGGCTTCGCCACCCTGCAGTTGGGGCAGCCCGCGCAGCCGTGGCGCGCCCTCAGCCGCTGGGACGAAGCGCACAGGCACAAGCTGATGGTGCTGCTGTCGCAGCGCGAACGCGACGACCTGGCGCGGGACATCGCGCAGCAGCTGGTGGTGCCGGGGCTGTGGCTGCTGCCGGTGGTGGCGCTGGTGCTGGGGCTGGCCATCCACCGCGGGCTGCGGCCCTTGCGGCGGCTGGCGCAGGAGGTCCACGCGCTGGACATCCAGCA
>JAQGMU010000478.1 GCA_028292195.1 Ramlibacter sp.
GCCGTGAGCACGAGCCAGATCAACGGAAAGACGATCACCAGCGTGGCCAGCCAGGCCGCCACGGTGCGCAGGAGCAGGGGAAGGTGTTTCATGGTGGCGTCAGTCCAGGTTTTTCCCGATCATCCGGATCAGGAACACGGCGGCGATGTTGGCCAGTACGACCGCGAACAGCGCGCCGGCCGAGGCCACGCCGACGTCGAAGTTCATCAGCGCCTGCTTGAAGATCAGGAAGGCGACGTTGGTGCTGGCGTTGCCCGGGCCGCCGCCGGTGGTGGTGTAGATCTCGGCGAACACGCTCATCAGGAAAATCATCTCGATCATCACGACGACCGCGATCGGCCGGCCCAGGTGCGGCAGCGTCAGGAACCAGAACTTCTGGAACGGGTTGGCGCCGTCCATTCCCGCCGCTTCCATCTGGTCGCTGTCCAGGCTCTGCAGGCTGGTGATGAAGATCAGGCAGGCGAAGGGCAGCCACTGCCACGCCACCATCAGGATCACGCTGAACAGCGGGTGGTCGGTGAGCCAGTCGACCGGCGTCAGGCCGAAGAAGATCGCCACCTGGGCGAGCACCCCGTAGACCGGGTTCATCATCATGTGCTTCCACAGCAGCGCGTTGGCCGTGGGCATCACGAAGAACGGCGAGATCAGCAGGACGCGTACCAGGCCACGCCCGGGGAACGCGTCGTTGACCAGCAGTGCCAGCGCGATGCCCAGCACCACGGTGATGGCGATCACCGATCCGAGCAGCAGCAAGGTATTCCGCACCGAGGCGAAGAAGTCGGGATCGGTGAAGAAGTACTGGTAGTTCGCCAGGCCGATGAAGTCCTTGTCGCCGGGCTGCATCAGGTTGTAGCGGACCGCCGAGAAGTAGAGGCTCAGCACCAGCGGCACGATCATCCAGAGGAAGAGCGTGGCCACGGCCGGGGCCATCAGTGCGCGGGGCAGGGTGCGGTTCATGGCGAGCGTCTCCTGAGCCCCGGGGGGGCACAGCCAATTGACGTCAATGCAGGACGAGGCGGCGCCACGCCGGCCTGCCGGCCTGGCGCCGCCCCCGGACCTGGCTATTTGTAGTAGCCGCCCTTGCGCATCTCGCGGTCGGCCGCGACCTGGGAGGCCTTCAGGGCGTCGTCGACCGAGGTCTTCCCCGCCAGCGCCGCGCTCATCTGCTGCCCCACGGCGATGCCGATGGCCTGGAACTCGGGAATGGCCGCGAACTGCACGCCCACGTAGGGGCTCTTGGGCAGCGTGCTGTCGTTCGGGTTGGCGCTGTCGATGGCCGCCTTCTCGGCGACGGCGAATTTCGCGGCCTTCAGGAAGTCGCCGTTGGCGTAGGTCGATTTCCGCGTGCCGGTGGGCACGGAAGCCCAGCCCTTTTCCTTCGCGACCAGGTTGATGTAATCCTTGGACGTCGCCCAGCTGATGAACTTCTGCGCCGCGTCGGTATTCTTGGTGCTGGCGGGAATCGCGAGCGCCCAGGCCCAGAGCCAGTTCGCGCCCTTCTGCGTCACGGCGTAGGGACCCTGGGCGAAGGCCACCTTGTCGGCCACCTTGCTCTGCTTCGGGTCCGTGATGAAGGAGGCGGCGATGGTCGCGTCGATCCACATGCCGCACTTGCCTTCGTTGAAGAGCGCCAGGATTTCATTGAAGCTGTTGGCGCTCGACCCGGGCGGGCCGTACTTCTTCAGCAGGTCGACATAGAGGGTCACCGCGTCCTTCCAGGGCTTGGTCTCGAGCTGCGGTTTCCAGCTCATGTCGAACCACTGCGCCCCGAAACTGTTGGCCATGGTCGACAGGAACGCCATGTTGTCGCCCCAGCCCGGCTTGCCGCGCAGGCAGATGCCGTAGACGCCGTTCTTCGGGTCATGGATCTTCGCCGCGGCATCGCGCACGTCGTTCCAGGTGGGGCGCTCGCTGAACTTGATGCCGGCCTTGTCGGTGAGGTCCTTGCGGTACATCAGCATCGAGCTTTCGCCGTAGAAGGGCACGGCGTAGAGCTTGCCGTCGACCGACAGGCCGCTGCGCATCGCCGGCAGCAGGTCGTCGACGTCGTACGCGGCATCGGGCTTGATCTCCTTCAGCCAGCCCTTCTTGCCCCAGATCGGCGTCTCGTACATGCCGATGGTCATCACGTCGAACTGGCCGCCCTTGGTGGCGATGTCGGTCGTGACGCGTTGCCGCAGCACGCCTTCCTCGAGTGTCACCCACTTGACCTTGATGTCGGGATAGGCCTTCTCGAATTGCGGCGTGAGCTTCTGCATCTCGATCATGTGGCCGTTGTTGACGGTCGCGACGACGATCTCGGTCGCGGCGAACGCGCCCGTGGCCATCGCCAGCGCCATCGACAGGACCAGCTTGGTTTTCAGGGTCATGGTTGTCTCCTCGAGGGGGTGTTGAACTCGGCGTCTCGCACGTCGCGACGACCTTGCAAATGATATGAATCGCCCCCGCGGGCATGTATACCGGCTGGCCCGGCACTGGTACGCTATTGCGCACAGGCCTCAGTAGTTTCCCGGGTTCTTGGGAATTTCGTACTGAAAGAGGCCTGCGGAGGCCGCTTAGCCCGGGCGCCGATTCATTTCCACGGCGGGCTCACGCCACCAGCGCCGCCGACTTCACCTGCGCCCACACCGGGCTGCCCCCGGCGAGCCCCAGTCCATGCACCGCCCGCGTCGTGATGCGCGCCAGCAGCAGCGAGCCGCCGCAATCCAGCTGCACCAGTGCCTGCGAGCCATGGCCGCCGGGCGCGATGGCCCGCACCGTGCAGGCCAGCACGTTCTGGATGCTGCTGCGTTCCGGCGGCACCAGCGCCAGGCTGACGTCGCGTGCCAGCACCCGCACGCGCACCGGCTGGCCGACGGCCAGGCCAGGGTCGGGCAGCCAGAGCACACCACCGTCGAAGCGCACCTGCACCAGCTGCCATTGCGTATCGCGCCCGGCGATGGTGGCGTGCAGCAGGGCGCCGGCTTCCTCGCCCGGCACGGCCGGCAGGTCGATCCGCGCCAGGGTCTGCGCCAGCGGCCCCGAGGCGCGCACCTTGCCGCCGTCGAGCAGCACCAGGTGGTCGGCCAGCCGCGCCACCTCGTCGCCGGAGTGCGTGACGTACAGCATGGGAATGCGCAGCTCGTCGCGCAGGCGTTCCAGCCAGGGCAGGATTTCGCGCCGGCGCGCCAGGTCCAGCGAAGCCAGCGGCTCGTCCAGCAGCAGGATGCGCGGCTGCGTGGCCAGGGCGCGGGCGATCGCCACCCGCTGGCGCTCGCCGCCGGACAGCTCGTGCGGGCGGCGCCGCAGCAACCCCTCGATGCCCAGCAGCCGCAGCAGCGGAGCGAGAGGCGCCGCCGCCGCACCCGCGCGCCTGCGGCCGAAGTCCAGGTTGCCGGCCACGTCCAGGTGGTCGAACAGGCTCGCTTCCTGGAACACGTAGCCGAGCGGCCGGCGATGGGTTGCCAGATGGATGCCGCGCTCCGTGTCCTGCCAGGTCTCGCCGGCCACGACGATGCGCGCCTGGTCCGGCCGTTCGAGCCCGGCCACGCAGCGCAGCAGCGTCGTCTTGCCCGAGCCCGAGGGGCCGAACACCGCGGTGATTCCGCTCGGAGGGAGTTGCAGGTCCACGTCCAGCACGAAACCAGGGTGCGCGAGCTGCACCCGCAACGCGAATTCGCTCACCCGAACACCCGCGTACTGCGCCGGTTCACCAACGACAGCGCCAGCAGCACCGCGAAGCTGAACACCAGCATCGCGGCCGAGAGCGCGTGCGCCTGCGTGTACTGCAGCGCCTCGACGTGGCCGTAGATCTGCGTCGAGACGACGCGGGTGCGCTCGGGGATGTTGCCGCCGATCATCAGCACCACGCCGAACTCGCCGACCGTGTGGGCGAACGTGAGCACGGCCGCCTGGACGATGCCGCTGCGCGCCAGCGGCAGCACGACGTGGAAGAAGGTGTCCAGCGGCCCGGCGCGCAGCGTGGCCGCGGCCTCCAGCGGCCGCCGGCCCACGGCCTCGAAAGCGTGCTGCAGCGGCTGCGCGGCGAAGGGCAGCGAATACAGCATCGACCCTAGCAGCAGGCCGCCGAAGGTGAAGGGCAGCAGCCCCAGCCCCAGCGCCTGGGTCAGCTGCCCGCCCCAACCGTGGGGCCCGAGGGCAACCAGGAGGTAGAAGCCCAGCACGGTGGGCGGCAGCACCAGGGGCAGGGCCACCACCGCCGTGATGGCGCCGCGCCAGCGAGTACGGGTCTGTGAAAGCCACCACGCCAGCGGCGCCGCCAGCACCAGCAGCAGCACCGTGGTGGCGCTCGCCAGCTTCAGCGTGAGCCAGATCGCCTGCAGGTCGTCACGCGTGAACATGCCCTAGAACTCGTAGCCGTAGCCGCGCAGCGTGGCGCGCGCCGCCTCGCCCTTCAGGTAGTTCACCAGCGCCGCGGCGGCCGGATTGGCCCGGCCCGGCTTGAGGATCACCGCATCCTGCTTCAGCGGCGCATGCAGCCGCGCCGGCACGATCCAGGCCGAGCCCTTGCCGATCTTGCCGTCCGTCATCACTTGCGCCAGGGCGACGAAGCCCAGGGGGGCGTTGCCGGTCGCCACGAACTGGAAGGCCTGGCCGATGTTCTCGCCCTGCACCAGGTGCGGCTCCCAGGCCGCCAGCACGCCCAGCTTCGCCAGCGTTTCCATGGCCGCCGCGCCGTAGGGCGCAAGGCGCGGGTCGGCGATCGCCAGCTTGCCGCGCGGCGGCTGGCGCAGCACCTGGCCCTGGGAATCCACCATCGCCGCGTCCGCGCTCCACAGCGCCAAGCGGCCGGTGGCATAGGTGAAGCGGGTGCCGGCCACGGCCAGGCCTTCCTGTTCCAGCTACGCCGGCGTCTCGTCGTCGGCCGCCAGCAGGACTTCGAACGGCGCACCGCTCCTGATCTGCGCATGGAACTTGCCGGTGGAGCCCAGCACCACCACCGCCTCGTGGCCGCTGGCGCGGGCGAAATCGGCGGCGATCTTCTGCATGGGCGCCGCCATGTTGGCGGCCACCGCCACCTGCACCTGGGCCGCGCCGGCAGCGCCGGCGGCGAAGAGCAGGGCCCAGAGCAATCGTCGCACCATGCAGGCACCCGCCAATGGACCTACCGCTGCCGCGTGTCGTCGGAGCCGGGTTCGCCGCTGAAGGGCACGCTGCTGGTGGCCTGGCCGCCGGACGGCCCCAGGCTGCCCAGCACGCTGGAGAAGGGTTCGTCGGCTTCGGCCCCCGTCGGCGACGGGTCGTGCGTCAGCTGCAGGATCAGCTGGCGCAGCTCGGACATGGCTTCGGTCGCCTGCAGCTGCTCGGAGGCATGCAGCCAGAGCCCGCCGAAGTGGCTGACTTCGCCCAGCCACAGGCTGCGCACCATCTTGCGGATCTTGGATTCCAGCAGCGGCAGGCCGAGCAGCACGCGCAGCGACGAATCGCGCTCCCAGCGCGTCAGGCGCATCATGCCGCCGTAGATGTCCAGGCCGCTGTTGGTGCGGCCCAGGCGGCGCACTTCGACCGTGATGCAGTTTTCCAGGATGCCCCAGCGCACGCACTGCGTGACGATCAGGGCCTCGTACTCGGCTTCCAGGTTGTGGCCGCGCGGCGCCGAGTCGACCTCGGTGTCGCTGGCCCCTTCCTGGCGCTTGTTTGCTTCCCGCGCAATGATTTTTCGCAAGCCGAACATCGATACCGCCTTTTGCCCGCCTGTTGGCGGCCCCATTGTTTTATGCACACACGCATGCCGCGCCGGCTCCGCTCGGCGCGATCCTGTGTGTGGGGCTCCCCGGTCTTGTATCGTTCTTATGGGCGTGCCGCAGCTCGACACTGAGGCGATTCTAGGCTTGCAGGGAGAAAGTCAAGGGGTTTTCGAGGCTTTTTGCGAGAGCTTTCGATAAACCGTTGCGCGGCTGATACCGAGGGAACGGGCGGCTTCCATGACGTTGCCCCGGGCCTCGTTCACCGCCTTGCGGATCATGGCGATTTCCACCTCGCGCAGCGGCACCCGCGGCGCCGCCGCCCCGGGGCCGTCGCCGGCCAGCTGCGGCAGGGCCTGCAGCCGCAGGCCGGACCACAGCGGCAGCTCTATCGGGGTGTGTTCGGCGCAGCGCGCCAGGTCGAACAGCGGCTCCCAGGGCTGGGCGAACAGTTCGCTGCAGTGCACCGGCCCCTGGGCGCTGCCGGCCAGCCCGGCCACCATCTGGCGGGCCGCGCCGTTGCTGCCGGTCACCCAGCCGTCGCCGTCCAGGCAGACGAGGCCGTCGTCGTCGTCGCCCAGCAGCCGGCCCGGCCAGTTCAGGCGCAGCACCAGCTTGTGTGGCCGCGTGACGGTCAGGGCGTTCTCGATGCTGCGGGCCGACTGCGTCACCAGGTGCTTCAGCTCGGGCCGTTCGGCGGCGTCGATGCCGGTCAGGTCCAGCATGCCGACGCAGGCGCCGTCCGGGCCGAACAGCGGGGCGCCGGCGCAGCTGTAGCAGCTGGTCTCCTGGTAGAAGTGTTCGCCGCGGTGCAGCCACACCGGCTGCAGCTCCGCCAGGGCGGCGCCGATGGCGGTGGTGCCGACGCTGCGCTCCGACAGGTCGACGCCGATGCGGGTGATGATGGCGGCACGCGGGTCGCTGCGGTCTATGGGCCCGTGGGCGTCGACCACCACGCCGTCCTGGTTGGTGAGGATGGCGAAGTAGCGGGTGCTGGCGATCGCCCGGCCGAGCTGCTCGAGCACCGGGCGGGCGGCCGTCACCAGCTGGTGGTTGGCTTCCTCGACCCGGCGGAAGACCTGGGCGGGGACGAGGTCGAAGCCCACGTGGTCCTGCGGCCGCTGGCCGGACTGCAGGCAGCGGCGCCACGAGCGCTCGATCCAGGCGCCCTCGTACCAGCCGTTGACGAGCACGTCCGTCATCGAGCTGCCCTCCTGCATCACGGCATGGCGGGAGCGTTCGATCTGCAGCAGTCGACTCTGTGCGGTGCTTGTCGCTGGGAGGTTCATCATCGCGCTCCTGGCTGGGCTGGGCGGGCTGGCGGGCAGTGCGGGACGCCCAACACGGCCATTGTTCCATTTTGAGAATTTCGTGCCACAGCCCTTGAGATACTAGGGTTTCGCCTAGGGGGGTGCCTAGGGCCGAGTTCAACAATCGTTTTCCGACCCCGGAAGGAGACAAGAGACATGCTGGTTCAACTCAAGGTCAACGGCAAGGCGTCCTCGGTCGACGTCGCGCCCAACACGCTGCTGGTCACGGCCCTGCGCGAAAATTTGCGGCTCACGGGAACCCACGTCGGCTGCGACACTGCCCAGTGCGGCGCCTGCACGGTCATCGTCAACGGCCGTGCGATCAAGTCGTGCAACACGCTGGCGGTTCAGCACCCCGGCGCCGAGATCACCACCATCGAGGGCCTGGCGGCGCCCGACGGCACCATGCACCCGATGCAGGCGGCCTTCAAGGAGTGCCACGGCCTGCAATGCGGCTTCTGCACCCCGGGCATGGTGATGAGCGCGCTGGACCTGTGCAAGAACCAGCCGGCCGCCACCGAAGCCCAGATCCGCGAGCAGCTCGATGGCAACCTGTGCCGCTGCACCGGCTACCAGAACATCGTCAAGGCGGTCCAGCAGGGCCAGTCCGCCATGGCCGGCAAGGCCTGAGGAGACAGCCATGGGTGCCAAGGAATCATTCGCGACACTGCCGCACATCGGCGAGTCCGTGCGGCGCAAGGAAGACTACCGCTTCCTCACCGGCAGCGGCCAGTACACCGACGACATCAACCTGCCGAACCAGCGCTATGCCGTGTTCGTGCGCTCGCCCCATGCCCACGCCGGCATCAAGCGCGTCGACATCGCCCGCGCCGCGGCCATGCCCGGCGTCGCCCGGGTGTTCACCGGGCAGGACGTGGCCGGCAAGATGGGCGGGCTGCCCTGCGGCTGGCTGATCACCGGCAC
>JAQGMU010000502.1 GCA_028292195.1 Ramlibacter sp.
AGGCCGCGACCAGCACGCCCAGCGGCGGCACGCCGACCCAGCCCAGGAACAGCGCCGGAGTCAGGAACGCGGAGGAACCCACGGCCACCAGCAGCGAACGCAACGGCGTCACGCTGTCGCCGGTGCCGCGCAGGATGGAGCCGAGCAGCAGGTAGGCAAAGGGAATCGGCAACCCCGCCAGCATCACCTGGGCGTACGTGATGGCCTGCGGCAGGATGTCGGCAGGCGTGCCCAGCCAGCGCAGCAAGGGGCCGATGCACAGCGCGCCCACCAGCCCCAGCGCCGCGCCGAGCACCACGCCGAACAGCAGCGCGCCGCCGGCGATGCGCCGTACCTTCTCTTCGTCGCGCGCGCCCCAGGCCTGCCCCACCAGCACGGTGGCGCCCGCGCCCAGGCCGATCAGGAAGGCAATGAAACACATCAACACCGGGAAGAAACTCGCGGCCGCCGCCATCGCCTGCAGCCCGATCAACTGGCCCAGGTAGATGTTGCTCATGGTGCTGGACATCACCTGGACGACGTTGGTGAGGACCAGGGGGCCGAGGAAGGCGAGGAAGCGGACAGGGAGCGGCTTGGCGGCGGGCTTGCCGACTGCGGCCGCAGAGGAGGGAAGCTGACTTGGGGTGACGCTCACCCGCACACTTTAGCGGGTGGGGCGCGCGCACCGGCGCGTAGCGAACGGATTGCGGGGAGCTTCCCGATTCCGGGCCGAAAACAAGGCCCATACGGAATCGCGAATCCGCGCGCTTTGCAATCAAGGAAAATTCTGATTCAAAGTTTCCATGCGATCACTCGTCAGAATTTGATCTGCTTCTCAAGCGGCGGGTAGTGGCTCTTCGAAACGCCGAACAAGCCCGGACGATCGAGCAGGCGCGCCACCAACGCTTGCAGGCGCTCCGGGTCGGCGGCCTCGCCGCGCTGTAGCGCCTGGGCAAAACGCCCGCTGACGTTGCGCGGATCGAGCCGGCCGGCGATGGCGAGATGCCGCTCGGCCTGCGCAGCCTCGCCTTGCAAGGCGAGCACCAGGCCCAGCGCGCCATGGCTCTCCGCGAAGTTGCCGTCCAACGCGAGCGCCTGCTCGAAAGCCTTGCGGGCATTGACCTGGTCGCGCTGGAGCAAGCGCGACCAACCCAGCGCATGCCAGGTGCCGATGTGGCCCGGCATCAAAGCGGCGGCGCGCTCCAGCTGCGACTGCGAGAGGGAGAGCTGCTGCGCTTGCAAACTCGCCAAACCGAGCATGGACCATGTGCGGCCGTCGTCGGGGTTCTGCTGCAGGGCCAGCGCCAGCCAGCGGGTGGCCGCGGGGCCGTCGCGCTCGGCCAGGGCGACGGTGGCGCGGGCGACCAGGGCTTCGGATTGTGTCGGGTGGCGTGCGAGCGCCGCGTCGGCCAAGGCCTTGGCCGAGGTGAAGTCGTCCGCGTCCACGGCCACGAGGCTCGCGATGCCCTGTGCGGCGGACCCCAGCTCGCCCGCGTTTCGCTGCGCGTTCACCCAGTCCCAGCCCTCCTCGATCAGGCCCAAGGCATGCGTGGCGCGCAGCCAGAGCACCTGCACGGCCTCCAGGTGCTCGCCCGCCGCCGGGTCCTGCAGCCACGGCGCGACGAGCGCGCGGCACGCCTCGTAGTCCTGCGCCAGGAAGCGCACGTAGGCGCGGTCGTGGTCCAGCACGGGATGCGCGCCAACGCTGATGCGCAACTGCTCCAGCGATTCGGCAGCGGCAGCCAGGTCGCGCTGCGCAATACACAGGCGCGCGCGCCGCCAGAGCCACGCCGCCGGATCGAGCGCCAGCCGTTCGGCCGCGGCCAGATGCGCCAGCGCTCGCGCGTGCTGGCCAGCCGCGAGCGCCGTGTCACAGGCGTCGGCCAGCAGCGCCGGATTGTCCGGGTCCTCACCGAGGTAGGCCTCCAGCCGCGCGAGGCGGGCGGAGGATTCTGCAGCGGATGCGGCGGGCAACATGGCGCGGGCTCCTAGAAACAGGCGTCGAGCCCGAGATGATCCGCCACGCAGGCACGCAGCCGCAACAAGGCCTGTTTGTGGATCTGCGAGATGCGGCCCTTGGTGAGCTTCAGCGTGGCCGCCACCTCCTCGAAGGGTACGTCCTGCAGGTAGTGGCTGCGGATGACGGTTCGCTCCTGCGCCGGCAGCGCGTCGACGGCTTGCACCAGGCGTTCCCGCACCTGGCGCATTTCCGCCTGGCGATAGAACGGCAGGGACTCGGCGCGCTCCGGCACCTCCACCATCGCCGTGCCTTCCAGCAGCCAGGCCAGCGCCAGGCCAAGGCCAACTTCGGCCACATAGGCGCACAGCTTGTCGCCGGCCAGATGCGTTGGATCCCCGCCCGCGACCTGCTTGGCGGCCTGCACGCGCTCGGCGCGCAGGCGCTGCTGCGCCGAGATCTGTTGC
The DNA here is from genome assembly GCA_028292195.1 of Ramlibacter sp. Lineage (GTDB taxonomy): Bacteria > Pseudomonadota > Gammaproteobacteria > Burkholderiales > Burkholderiaceae_C > Ramlibacter. Next base: position 2,404 of record JAQGMU010000502.1, read on the forward strand.
TGCTTTTCCGTCAGCCGTTCGATTCCGTTCAGGATGGCCCCGTGCATGCGGCGCGCGGCGAAGGTCCGGAACTGGGCGCCGCGGCCGGGGTCGAACCGGTCCAGCGCTTCCAGCAGGCCTATCGATGCATATTGCAGGTAGTCCCCGAATTCGATCTCGTCGTGGAAGCGCCGCGAATAGTAGGTGGCCGCGACGATGCGCGCATAGGGCATGTGAAGCCCCAGCAGGCGGTCGCGCGCGTTCGGGTCAGCCGTCGCGCGCAGGCTTTGCCACAGCGCCCGTTCCTCGCCGGCGGGCGCGGCCGTGACAGTGGTCGCTGCATCCATGGCGTCAATGGAACGAGCCCACCAGCGCCTTCAAAACCAGCGCCCAGCCGTCCACGAGGATAAACATCAGGATCTTCAGGGGCAATGCAACCGTCGTCGGCGGCATCATCATCATCCCCAGGGCCATCAACACGCTGGACACCACCAGGTCGATCAGCAGGAAGGGTAAAAAAATCAGGAATCCAATCTGGAACGCGGCCCGCAACTCCGACAGCATGAAGGCCGGAACCAGTTGCACGTTGCTCACGTCGTCCATGCTCTGGGGCGTGCGCGCCTTCGACAGTTCCAGCATCAGCGCGAGGTCCTGCTCGCGCGTCTGGCGCACCATGAACTCGCGCAGCGGCGCCGCGCCCTTTTCGTAGGCGCCATCCATGGCCAGCGTGCCTTGCATGAACGGCTGGAAGGCGTCCTGGTTGGCGCGATGCAGCACGGGCGCCATGGTGAACAGCGTGAGGAAGAGCGCGAGGCCGATGACGACCGTATTCGGCGGCGTCTCCGGCATGCCCAGCGCGTGGCGCAGCATGGCCAGCACGATGACGATGCGCAGGAAGGCGGTGACGCAGACCAGCAGGGCCGGCAGTACGGCCAGCACGGTCAGCCCCAGCACCATGCGCAGCGCCTGCGAGGTTTCCATGCCGACGACGGGAATCGCGGCCGCCGCGCTCGCCGCGGCACCCGAGAGCAACAGTACCGACAGCAGGCCCAGACGGAGTTCACGCTTCACGCCACATCTCCCTGCAGCGGTAGGACCGGATGGCGTGCCAGCAGCGTGACTTGCTGCGGCGTGCACGCCAGCAGCAGTTCTTCGCCATTCCAGCGCACTGCATGCAGGCTTGCCTGCGCCGTCAATGCCTGGCTGGAGATGCGGACCAGTTCGTGACCGGGCGCAATGCGGGCGCGGCCGGCCTGCAGCCATGTCCATTGCCGGCGGCGCCCGACCATGACCGTGCCGCCCAGTGCGAGCAAAGCCAGCGCCCCGGTTGCCGCCAGCCAGGACGGCGCCCCTACCGTGCTGGCCGGCTCGCGCCGCAAGGGCAGCGTTGCCGGAAGCACTCCCTGCACGGCCGGCGCTTGTGGCCAGGCCGGCGCGCTGCTCACCAGCATCAGCCCGAGCAGGCAGGGAGGAAGCAGGGAGCGCCGCATGGCTGCCGTTCGCGTGTCACAGCTTGAGGGGCAGCGGCAGTTCGGTGATGCGCACCGCGAAGTGGTCATCCACCGCCACCAGCTGGCCACGGGCCACCGTCCGGCCCTCCAGCACCAGGTCCACTGGCTGGTCGACGCCGCGGTCGAGCGCAAGCACTGCGTTTTCGCGCGCCGCCAGCAGTTCGCCCAACGTCATGGTGGCGCTGCCCACGCGCACCTGCAGCTGGATCTTCACCGCGAGCAAGGGATTGGCGTCGGCCAGCAAGGGCGCCGCGTCGTCGCTGCCATCGACCAGTTCTTCGAGGGCGATGCCGCGCGCCCGCGGCCGCGCTTGCGCGCTCTCGTTCATGAAGGACTCGATCATCTGGCTCATCGCGGGGCTTTCACTGTTGCAGGGCGCACATGCCCCGCGAGTTCCACTGCCATCCGGCCACCTCGGCGGCCGAGGTAAGCGCTGCACAGAGGTGCGCCCGCGTGCCGGACGGCCGCCGGGTCGCGCAGGCGGTGGTCCAGGCGCACGACGTCGCCGACCTGGAGCCCCTGCAATGCGCCGACGTCGAGTTCACAGCCTTCGAGTTCCAGCTCCAGGGCCACCGA
>JAQGMU010000504.1 GCA_028292195.1 Ramlibacter sp.
GATGCTTACCCTGGCCGGGTCGACCTCGGCCTCGTAGGTGACCTGGCCGCAGTGGCAGGAACCGGTGACGTGCATGCGGACCTCCGGGGGTATCGAGTCAGAACCGGTGGAGAGTACGCCCATGACGGGGGTTGCGGCTGGTCCTGAAGGGGAATCGAGGGCTCAGCCGCCGAGTTCCGTGTGCTCCCGCTCGCACCATCGCTGTTCGTCGGCGGGAATGAGGACGTAATGCTCCAGGGCCGCGCGCCGGCTCTCGACGAAGGCCGCGTGCTCGCCCCTGACGCGGTGCAGGACCGCCCGCACGGCGTGACCGAAGAACAACTCGAAGGGCGGTGCGTCATTGCGCGTGCAGACGGCAATGCAGCGATCGATGCTCGCCATCGCTGCTTCGACATCCCCGGCCCGCAGCTGGCAGCGACTGAGTTGGTAGTCGGCGCGCTCTTCCTCCAGCCAGGTGCCGGCGAGCTTCCAGTACCGCAGCCCCGTTTCGGCCGCGGCGATCATTGCGCGGGTTTCCGCCGGACCGAGGTCGGCGGACTTTTCCAGCACCGCCGAGAAGTTGTTGCCGCAGACCGCCAGTGCACGAGCCGCAGGATGCTCCTTGTCCAGCGTATCCGGCACCCGGGCCAGCGCCAGTGAAAATGCAGCGATCGCGGAGGCGACCTGCCCCCGAGCCGCAAGCGCATCCGCCGCCGAAGCCAGCGCATGGGTGGCGTCTTCATCGGACAGGCCTTCCAGGGCGGACGGGTCACCGCCGACAAAGCGAAGCATCGCCGTGCCGCGCATCACGGGTCCCCGGACGAGGGCGGAACCGTCGAACGCGGGCACGCGCGCCAACGCCTCGAGCAAATCGATGCCGCGTTGCCACTGACCGAGGTGCTCGCCATGGACATGCGTGAGCAGCCGGACGAAGGGCGCGACATCGGCGGGCGCCTCGACCAGGGCGAGAGACTCGGCGAGGCGGATGGCCACGTCTTCAGGGTGGTCGCCGTGGTCGCGCCACCCGGCTTGAAGAAAGGATTGCAGCGTCATATCGGAAACCGATGGAAGGGTCAGGCCCCGGGCTCGTGGCAAACCACCTCGATGTTGTGCCCGTCCGGACCAATGACAAAAGCTGCATAGTAGTTCGCGTGGTAGTGCGGGCGCAGACCAGGCGCACCATTGTCTTTGCCACCCGCCTCCAGAGCCGCGCGATGGAAAGCTTCGACTTGCCGGCGATTCTCGGCCGTGAACGCCAGGTGAAGATGCGCAGGCTTCTCGTCGGTCTGATACAGGCACAAGGAAGCCTTGCCCTTCGGGCTCAGCTCGACACCGTACGTCGGCGCCCCCTCCGAGACAACAGCTACGCCGAGCGGTTCGAGTGCCTTGAGGAAGAACGCCTTGCTTGCTGCATAGTCGCTGACTCCGAATTTGACGTGGTCAAACATGCGTTCTCCTGAAATGGGTGGGCCTGCGCGAGCAGGTTGCGGCGCTGTTCTGCCAGACTCGCTCAGTCTGCCGCTGCAAAGTGCGCGATCTGGTCTGCGTATGCCTTCACGAAAGACGGACGGGCGGTAGCACGGGCGACATAGTCACGACAGGAGCGATGTGCTGTCAGCCCGTCGAACCTGTCGACCAGGCGCAGCACATCCGCCATGAGAATGTCGGCGATGGAGAAAGACCTGGACAGCCATTCGCGTTCCGCCAGAACCGACTCCAGATGCTGAAGGCGGGCATGAAGGAACGCGTCCAACTGCTTGCGTCCCGGCGTTTCGGCGGTGTCGCCGGAGAACTTGAAGAGGGACCAGGGCAAGCTCGCCATTTCAACCGAGTTCAGCGCCGCGAAAACCCACTCCAGAACCTCGCTGCGACCGAGTGGATCAGTCGGCATCAGCGTGTCACTGCGCTCTCCAAGATGGAGCAGGATGGCCCCGCTCTCGAAGATCGAAATATCTCCGTCGGTCAACCACGGCACTTGTCCGAAGGGTTGACGCAAGAAGTGTTCCGCATCACGGGATCGAAACGGCACGGCCTTGACGCTGTACTGCAACCCAGCTTCTTCGAGCGCCCACCGCACGCGCAGGTCACGCACATAGCCCCGCGGCAGTTCAGGAACCCAGTCGAACGTTGTGAGGATCAGGCCGGCCATTTCGCAAGTCCTTTCGTTGGCGCCGCGAGTTCAGTATTTTTCTCGGAGGGGAGCCAGCAATCGTAGTGCCCGAGTGAGGCCTGACCGACATGTTGTCCCTCACGTCACTCATGGTGAGTCCACATGCGGAGTACGCGAACGATGCGTTCCTTCTTGAACACCTCGTACACGATGCGGTGCTGAATGTTGAGACGGCGAGAATACGCGCCTTCCAGGTCACCGACAAGCTTCTCGTAAGGTGGTGGATCATGTGCCAACACGTCCAGCAATTCCTGGGCCTTGTCCTTCAGGCCTGCCGCTGAGAGTTTCTTGGCATCCTTGAGCGCGTGCTTGGCAAAGACAACTTGCCACTTCACCACTTCACTTCTCTGGCGCTCTTCTCGAGCGGCTCAGCCATGCCCTTCCTGATGGACTCCCGCATGCCAGGTACCGATAGAAGATGCAGGGTCTCTTGAATCGCGTCCCAATCCTCCGCCGACACGAGAACGGCACTGCTTCGTTTGCCCGCAATCAGTACGGGGCGATGAGACTTGTTTGTCTCGTCGATCAGCCGGTACAGGTTGGCGCGTGCCTCGCTGGCAGTGACAGGATTGGCCATGGATCTTCTCCTCCGATGGCCTGATTCGTACGCTTATTCGTACGCCTGGTCAAGTGGCGCTGCTGACCGAAATCGCCGGCAACTCCCTGAGTTACCCGCCCGCCCCCGCTTTCGCCCCCCGCGAAACCCCCTTTCGCCAAACCCGCTTGCCCCCGCCCCTTGCCTCGCGCAGACTCCCACGATGAAGATCGCCTCCGTCCGCGCCACCCCCCTGAATCTCCCGGTCACCGTCGGCACCGGCAGCCGCAGCAAATCCACCTCCCTGTCCATCTGCCTGGTCGACGTCGAGCTCGATGACGGCCGCATCGGCACCGGCATGACCGCCATCACGGAGGAGGAGGTGATCGGCTCCATCGTCAACGACATCGCCAGCCACGCCCTGGTGGGCATGGACCCGCTGCGGCATGAGCAGATCTGGGACAAGCTCTATTGGCTGCTCACGCCGCGCGGTCAGTCCGGTTACGCCAGCCATGCCATGGCCGCCATCGACCTGGCGCTGTGGGACCTGAAGGGCCAGATCCTGGGCCAGCCCTGCTGGCGGCTGCTGGGTGGGGCGCGCAGCCAGGTGCCGGTGTACGCCACCTTCGGCTTCGCCTTTTTCGACCGCGACGAGCTGGCCGCGGCCGCCAGCAGCTGGGTCGAGCGCGGCTTCAAGCGGCTGAAGATGACGGTGGGCCACCACGGCCTGCAGCGGCGCGACGAGCCGCGGCCACTGGCCGACGTGATCGCCGAGGACGTGAAGCGCATCGAGGCGGTGCGCGAGGCGGTTGGCCCGGAGGTGCAGATCTACATCGACGCCAACTG
>JAQGMU010000513.1 GCA_028292195.1 Ramlibacter sp.
TAGATCGACATCGGGAACGGGGTGGGCTTTTGGAACACCATGCCGACCTTGGAACGCAGGCGCGCGACATCCTTTTCGGCCAGCACATCCACGCCGTCGAGCAGGATCTGGCCCGTGGCCTTCTGGCCCGGATAGAGGTCGTACATGCGGTTGAAGGTGCGCAGCAGGGTCGACTTGCCGCAGCAGGAGGGGCCGATGAAGGCCGTGACCTTCTTCTCCGGGATGTCGAGGTTGATGCTCCTGAGCGCCTGGAACTTGCCGTAGTAGAAGTTCAGGTTGCGCACCGCGAGCTTGGTGGAGGAGGGGCGGTTGGCGACGGTGGCGTCCATGTCAGTTCTTGTTGCGGGTCAGCACCCGCGCGAGGATGTTCAGGCCCAGCACGCCCAGCGTGATGAGGAAGACGCCGGCCCAGGCGAGCTGCTGCCAGTTCTCGTAGGGGCTCATGGCGAACTTGAAGATGGTCACCGGCAGGCTGGCGATCGGCTGGCCGAGGTCGGTGGTGAAGAACTGGTTGTTCAACGCCGTGAACAGCAGCGGCGCCGTCTCCCCGGAGATCCGGGCCACGGCCAGCAGCACGCCGGTGACGACGCCGGCGCGGGCGGCACGCATGGTGATCTTCATGATCACCTTCCACTTGGGCGCGCCCAGTGCGTAGGCCGCCTCGCGCAGCGCCGAGGGCACCAGCAGCAGCATGTTCTCGGTGGTGCGGATCACCACCGGGACGACGATCAGCGCCAGCGCGATGATGCCGGCCCAGCCGGAGAACTGCTTGTAGCGGGCGACGACCACGGCGTAGACGAACAGGCCGATCACGATCGAGGGCGCCGACAGCAGGATGTCGTTGACGAAGCGCGTGGTGGCCCCGAGCCAGCCCTTGGGGTCGTATTCGGCCAGGTAGATGCCGGCCATGATGCCGACCGGCGTGCCGACGAAGGTGGCCAGCATCACCATCAGGAACGAGCCCCAGATGGCGTTGAGCAGGCCGCCGGCCTCGTTGGGCGGCGGCGTCATCTGCGACAGCGCCGTCCAGGTCATGCCGCCGATGCCCAGCTGCACGGTCGACCACAGGATCCAGACCAGCCAGAACACGCCGAAGGCCATGGCCGCGAGCGACAGCGCCAGCGCGATCCTGTTGACGCGCTTGCGGGCCAGGTACTTGCGCTCCTGCGCCTGGGCGTTCTCCGCCGCGCGCAGCAACTGCTCGCCGGTGCTCATGCCCGCGTCCCTTCGTTGCGGCGCAGCCGCGCCAGCAGCAGCTTGGACAGCGACAGCACCACGAAGGTGATGAAGAACAGCACCAGGCCCAGGTAGATCAGGGCCGACTGGTGCATGCCGCTGCCGGCCTCCGCGAACTCGTTGGCCAGCGCGGAGGTGATGCTGTTGGCCGGCGCGAACAGGCTGAGCGTATCGAGCTGGTTGAAGTTGCCGATGACGAAGGTGACCGCCATGGTCTCGCCCAGCGCCCGGCCCAGGCCGAGCATGATGCCGCCGATGACCCCGCTCTTGGTATAGGGCAGCACCACCTTGAACACCACTTCCCAGGTGGTGGAGCCCAGCGCATAGGCGGACTCCTTGAGCATCGGCGGCGTGACGTCGAACACGTCGCGCATCACGGCGGCGATGAAGGGAATGATCATGATGGCCAGGATGATCCCGGCGGCCAGGATGCCTATGCCCACCGGCGGGCCCGAGAACAGCGCGCCGAGCACCGGCACGTTGGCAAACACGGCCTGCAGCGGCTGCTGCACGAAGGTGGCCAGGATCGGGCCGAACACCAGCAGCCCCCACATGCCGTAGACGATGGAGGGAACCGCGGCCAGCAGCTCGATGGCCGTGCCCAGCGGGCGCTTCAGCCAGGCCGGCGACAGCTCGGTGAGGAACAGCGCGATGCCGAAGCTCACCGGCACGGCGATGACCAGCGCGATGATCGAGGTGGCCAGCGTGCCGTAGATCATCACCAGGCCGCCGAACTCCTCGCTGACGGGGTCCCAGGTGGTGGAGGTGAAGAAGCCCAAGCCGTATTTGTGGATGGCCGGGGCGGCGCCGATCACCAGCGACACCAGGATGCCGGCCAGCAGGCCCAGGGTCAGCAGCGCGGCGGCGCGGGCCGCCCAGCCGAACACCCGGTCCACCAGGGCGCCTGCCCGCACGCGCTGCGTGGGCGGGGACGAACTCATCTTGGCGCGCTCCCGCAGTCGCGGCGCGTTATCCGGCAGGGCCTCATGGGCCGGGAGTGTAGAGGACACGTCGTGCTTTGGGCTCGAATGGAAATGCCGGGGCGCGTGGCCCCGGCGCTGGGGCTGCCGCGCTTACTTGATCGCGACGTTCTTGCCGGCGGCGTCCTTGATCTCGGTGGCCCACAGCTTCTCGACCTGCGCCTTCACGGCGGCCGGCATCGGCACGTAGTCGAGGTCTTCGGCGGTCTTGTCGCCGTTCTTGTAGGCCCACTCGAAGAACTTCAGGGTGGTGGCGGCTTCGGCCGGCTTGTCCTGCAGCTTGTGCATCAGGATGAAGGTGGCGCCGGTGATGGGCCAGGACTGCGCGCCCGGCTGGTTGGTCAGCACCTGGTAGAAGCTCTTGCTCCAGTCGGCGCCGGCGGCGGCGGCCTTGAAGGCGCTGTCGTCGGGGGCGACGAACTGGCCGGCGGCGTTCTGCAGCAGGGCGTAGGCCATCTTGTTCTGCTTGACGTACGCGTACTCCAAGTAGCCTATCGAGTTCGGCAGGCGGCCGACGAAGGCGGCGACGCCCTCGTTGCCCTTGCCGCCGGCGCCCGTGGGCCAGTTGACGGCGGTGCCTTCACCCACCTTGGACTTCCACTCGGCGTTGGCCTTGGACAGGTAGTTGGTGAACAGGAAGCTGGTGCCGGAGCCGTCGGCGCGGCGCACCGCGGCGATGGCGGCATCGGGCAGCGCCAGGGTCGGGTTCAGGGCCTTGAGCGCGGGGTCGTTCCACTTGGTGATCTTGCCCAGGTAGATGTCGCCCAGCAGCTGGCCGTTCAGGCGCAGCTGGCCGGGGGCGATGCCCTTGATGTTGATGACCGGAACCACGCCGCCGATGACGGTGGGGAACTGGATCTGGCCCTTCTTGGCCAGCTCGTCGTCCTTCAGGGGCATGTCGGAAGCGCCGAAGGCCACGGTCTTGGCGTCGATCTGCTTGATGCCGGCGCCGGAGCCGACCGACTGGTAGTTGACCTTGACGCCGGTGGCCTTGTTGTAGTCGGAGGCCCATTTGGCATACAGGGGGGCGGGGAAGCTGGCGCCGGCGCCGGTCACGTCCTGGGCGGAGGCCAGGCCGGCGAAGGCCAGGGCGGCGATGCCGGCGGCGGCGATACGGAAGCTCTTGTTCATGCAGTCACCTCTGTGGGTTGGTAAACGTCTACGAGGAACTGTAGGGGGCTTCCGTGACAGCTCCGTGACACGAACGCGGCCGTCATGGACCTGCCACGAAACCGTCACGCTTTCGTCATTTGGCAAAACTAAGCTGGGCCGGCCTTTCAACCACACGACAAAATCATGAACCGCCGCCTCCTGCTCCTCGCTCCCGCGTTCGCCCTGCTGGCTGCCTGCGCCAGCCAGCGCGCCGCCACCCCGGCCTCGGTGGCCGAGACCATAGCCCGCGATCCCCAGCTGAGCACCCTGAACGGCCTGGTGGCGCGCGCCGGCATGGCCGGCATGCTGCAGTCCGGCGGCCCCTACACCGTGTTCGCCCCGACCAACGAGGCGTTCCAGGCGGTGCCGGCCAGGACCATGGACGAACTGGCCCGCAACCCGGCCATGCTGAAGAACGTGCTGGGCTACCACGTGCTGCCGGTCACGGTGATGGCGCACGACGTCAAGCCGGGCAACGCCAGGACGACGCAGGGCGGCAACCTGGCGCTGTCGCGCGCCGGCGAGTTCGTCACGGTGGAAGAAGCGATGGTCCAGACCGCGGACATCGTGGCCACCAACGGCGTGGTCCACAAGGTCGACCGCGTGCTGCTGCCGCCGAAGAACTGAGGCATGCCTTTCGCAATTCCGGCCCTGCGCCGGCGCGGCCTGCTGGCCGCCGGCCTGGGCGCGGCGATGGCTGCGCCCGCCGTTTGGGCGCAGCCCGGTTCCGCGCGGCCGCTGATGGTGGCCCAGCTGTTCGACGCCTCCCCCAGCGAGCAGGACGTCGCCAGGGACTTCCTGGTCGGATCGCGCGCCGCCTGGCAGGAAATCAACGCCCGCGGCGGCCTGCGCAGCCGGCCCGTGGTGCACCAGGCGATCGAGGTCGACGGCAGCGCGGCGGGTGTACGCCTGGCCTGGAACGCGCTGAAGGACAACCCGGCCTGCGTGGCCCTGTCCGGCACCGCCAGCGACCCGCTGGCCAGCCAGCTCACGACGCTGCTGGCGCAGGACAGCGCGGGCATCGCGCACGCCGCGCCCTGGCTGCAGAACTCGAGCCAGGAAGCGGACGACACGACCTTCGCCATCTTCGCCGGCCGGCGCGAGCAGATCGCGCACGCGCTGAAGTCGCTCACCGTGATGGGCGTGCAGGACGTCGGCGCGGTGTTCGCCACGCCGCGCGACTTCGCGCTGTACCGCGCCGACGTCGCGCGGATCGCGGCCGACCTGAAGCTGAAGCTGGCCACGTACCAGGCCAATGGCGACCTGGGCAGCCTGGGCCAGCGGCTCGGCCCGGCGACGCCGGCGCTGCTGCTGTTCGTCGGCGGCACGCCAGAACTGGTGCAGTTCACGCAGGGCCTGGACCGGCAGGCGCGCCAGCGCTACGTGATCGCCCTGGCCGACGTCAACCTTCAAACCGTCTTGCAGATGGGCGGCGGCAAGGCGACCCCCGTCATCGCCACCCAGGCCGTGCCCATGGTGAGCGCGCCGCTGCCGGTAGTGCGCAGCTACCGCGAAGCGCTGGTCCGGTTGTTCGACGAGCCGCCGGTGGCGCTCGGCCTGGCCGGCTACATCGCGGCCCGCTACACGTACGAGGTGATGAACAGCGTCGATGGCCCCCTGACACGTGCTTCCGTGCTCGCCGCGTTCCGCCGCCGCACCGGGCTGGACGTCGGCGGCTTCCGGGTCAGCTTCGACGCGAAGCGCCGCAGCGCCACCTTCGTCACCCAGAGCATGCTGACGCCGGACGGACGGGTCGTCGGCTGAAGACCGACAGCGGCCCCGGCCACCGGGGCGGATGCTATGCTGGCCCGCACTCCCCCCCTCCCATGCAAAACGGTACCCTGCTCGCCGCCGTCGACCTCGGCTCCAACAGCTTTCGCCTGGAGATCGGCCGCTTCGACCACGGCCAGATCCAGCGGGTGGAATACCTGAAGGAGACGGTGCGGCAAGGCAGCGGCCTGGACGAGGCGCGCAATCTCTCGGCCGAGGCGATGGAGCGGGGCTGGGCCTGCCTGGCCCGCTTCGCCGAGCGGCTGGCCGGCTTCAAGCCGCGCCAGGTGCGCGCCGTCGCCACCCAGACCCTGCGCGAGGCGCGCAACCGCGACGTCTTCCTGGCCCGCGCCCACCAGGTGCTCGGCTTCCCCATCGACGTGATCTCCGGCCGCGAGGAGGCCCGGCTGATCTACCTGGGCGTGGCCCACCTGCTGCCGCAATCGGATGAACGCCGGCTGGTGGTCGACATCGGCGGCCGATCCACCGAGCTGATCCTGGGCCACGGCTACGAGCCCGAGGTGATGGAGAGCTACCGCGTGGGCAGCGTCGCCTGGTCGATGAAGTACTTCCCCGAAGGCCAGTTCACCCTGGCCGCCTTCGAACGCGCGGAGATCGCGGCGCAGGCCGTGCTGGACGAGGCGCTGACGGCCTATGCGCCGGGCAGATGGGACGTCGCCTACGGCTCCTCGGGGACCATAGGCGCGGTGGCCGACATCCTGACGGCGTCCGGCCACCCGCCCGGCGAAATCACCCGCGAGGCGCTGGCCTGGCTGCAGGACGAACTGCTGAAGGCGCGCAGCGCCGACCGCGTGCGGCTGCCGGCGCTGAAGGACGACCGGCGGCCGGTGATCGGCGGCGGCCTGAGCGTGCTGCGCGCGGTCTGCGACCTGCTCGGCGTAACCCGGATACAGGCGTCGCAGGGCGCGCTGCGCCACGGCGTGCTGTACGACATGCTGGACCGGGAACAGGCCACCACCGACGTACGCACGACCACCGTGCAGCGGCTGGCGGCCAGGTTCGGTGCCGACGCGGCGCAGGCCGGCCGGGTCGGCCGGGTGGCGGCGCACTTCCTGCGGCAGCTGCGCGCCCGCGCCGAGCCGGCCGAACTGCAGCGCCAGGAACGCAAGCTGGCCTGGGCGGCGCAGCTGCACGAGATCGGCAGTTCCATCTCGCACAGCGACTACCACAAGCACGGCGCCTACATCCTGGAGAACGCCGACGCGCCCGGCTTCGCCCAGCCCGAACTGCACCGGCTGGGCCTGCTGGTGCTGGGGCACCGCGGCAAGCTGCGCAAGCTGGAGGTCGACTTCGCCGACACGCTGTTCGTGCAGCAGCTGCTGTGCCTGCGGCTGGCCGTGCTCCTGTGCCACGCGCGCCGCGACCCGGAGCTGCAGGGCCTGCGCGCCACCGCCAGCGGCCAGGTGGTGACGCTGGTGGTGCCGCCGGCCTGGGCCGCCGCCTACCCGCAGTCGGCCCACCTGCTGCGCGAGGAAACCATCGCCTGGCAGAAGACGCCCTGGACGCTGGCGCTGGCCTGATCGCGGCCGCGGGCCGAAACAGTATTACTGTATAAATAGTTTCCGCACGACCAAAGGATACCCATGGCCACTGCCACCAGGAAGGCTCCCGCGAAGAAGGTCCCCGCGAAGAAGAAGGCGGCCGCCGCGCCGATGAAGAAGGCGAAACCCGCTGCCAGGGCGGCGGCGCCGGCGAGGAAAGCGGCGGCGAAGGCCGCGCCCGCCGCCAAGGCGGACAAGGCGAAAAAGCCGAAGCTGGTGCGGGACAGCTACACGATCCCGAAGCCGGAGTACGCCGTGCTGGAGGCCCTGAAGCTGCGCTCCGCCCAGCTGGGACGGCCGGTGAAGAAGAGCGAGATGCTGCGCGCCGGCCTCAAGGCGCTGGCGGCGATGGAGGACGCGGGCTTCCTCGCCAGCGTGGCGGCGGTGCCGACGATGAAGACCGGCCGGCCAGCGAAGGGGTGAGGCCCGTCGCTGGGGTTGCACCCCAGCCTACACGGTCTCGGGCGACTGCACCGCCCAGACCACCGTCTGGTCATCGCCATCGCGCTCGCGCGTGCGCAGCCACCAGACCGCGCCCTTGCGGACGGCGACACTGCCGCCCTCGATGCGCAGCAGCTGCGCCAGGGCTTCGCCCAGCACCGGCTGGTGGCCGACGATCAGCACCGGCTGCTTGGCCACCGGCCACTGCGCCGCGTCCAGCAGCGCCGCCGGGATGGCTCCCGGCTGCAGGTCCTCGCGCAGCTCGTATTTGCGTCCGAGCGCCAGCACGGTCTGCTCGCAGCGCAGCGCCGGGCTGCACAGGATGCGGGTGCTTGCCGGCAGCTGGCGGTCCAGCCAGGCGGCGATCCGCGCGGCCTGCTTCGCCCCCCGCGCCGTGAGCTCCCGTTCCAGGTCCGGCAGGCCCTCGCGCTCGTCTTCCGCTTCGGCGTGACGCCAGAAAATCAAGTCCATCTTCGCATCTCTTCCTCGCCCGGCGGGGCGGCGTAGCGTTGCATCAGGGCCTCCTGGGCGCTGTGGCCGTGGGGGCCCTCGGCGCCCTTGACCCGCTTGTAGCTGCCATCGGGCTGCTGGTCCCAGGCGTCGCGGCTGTCGTGCAGGTAGGCCACCAGGCACTCGTCGATCAGCCGCTGCCGCTGCTGCGGGTCGTTGACCGGCCAGGCCAATTCGATGCGCCGCAGCATGTTGCGGTTCATCCAGTCGGCGCTGGACAGGTACAGCTGTTCCTCGTGGCCGGCGCGGAAGTAGAACAAGCGCGAGTGCTCCAGGAAGCGGCCGATGATGGAGCGCACGCGGATGTTGTCGGTGAGGCCGGGCACCCGCGCCGGCAGCATGCAGGCGCCGCGCACGATCAGGTCGATGCGGGCGCCGCGCTGGCCGGCGCGCACCAGCGCCTGCATCAGCGGCTCGTCGGTCAGCGCGTTCATCTTCAGCACGATGCGCGCGTCCAGCCCGCCGGCCGCGGCCATCCCCACCAGGTCGATGTGCTCGACCAGCTTGCGCTGCAGGTGGAACGGCGCCAGCCACAGGTGGTTCAGCTTCGGCAACCTGCTCTGGCTGGCCAGGTGAACGAACACCTGCTCGATGTCCGCCGTCAGCAGCGGGTCGGCGGTGAGGTGGCTGATGTCGGTGTACAGCTTCGCCGTGCGCGGGTTGTAGTTGCCGGTGGCCAGGTGGGCGTAGCGCACCAGGGCGCTGCCCTCGCGCCGGGTCACCAGCAGCATCTTGGCGTGGGTCTTGAGGCCGACCACGCCGTACACCACCTGGGCGCCGATCGCTTCCAGCGCCTCGGCCCAGTTGATGTTGGCCTCCTCGTCGAAGCGCGCCTTCAGTTCCACCACCACCGTCACTTCCTGGCCGCGCCGCACCGCCTCGCGCAGCAGCTCCATCATCTGCGAGTCGTTGCCGGTGCGGTAGATGGTCTGCTTGATGGCCAGCACCTGCGGGTCGTGCACCGCCTCGCGCAGGAAGTCCAGCACGCCGTCGAAGCTTTCGAAGGGCTGGTGGATCACCACGTCCTGGCGCTGCAGCTGCTCGAAGATCGGCCGGCCCGGCACCAGCTGGCGCGGGTAACCGGCCCTGAAGGGTGGAAACAGCAGCTGGGGCGCGTCCACCAGGTCGATCATCTGCTGCAGCCGCGCCAGGTTGACGGGGCCGTGTACGCGATACAGCGCACCGGGCGGCAGGTTGAACTGCTTGAGCAGGAACGACGACAGGTACTCGGAGCAGCCGGACGCCACCTCCAGCCGCACCGCCTGGCCATAGTGGCGCTGTTGCAGGCCCAGCCGCAGCGCGGTGCGCAGGTTGCGCACGTCTTCCTCGCCGACGGCCAGGTCGGAATGGCGCGTCACCCGGAACTGCGAGAACTGGCCGACCTCGCGCCCGGGGAACAGCAGGCCGAGATGGGCCCGGATCACGCTGGACAGCGAGACGAACAGCTTCTTCTTGCCCGCCACCTTGGCCGGCATCGGGATCACCCGCGGCAGCACCCGCGGCACTTTCACGATCGCGATCTCGTTCTCGCGCCCGAACGCATCCTTGCCGGAGAGCCGCACGATGAAGTTGAGCGACTTGTTGGCCACCTGCGGGAACGGGTGCGCCGGATCGAGCCCGACCGGGATCAGCAGCGGCCGGACGTCGCTCTCGAAGTACTCGTGCACCCACTCCTTCTGCGCTGCGGTGCGATCGCCGTTCGAGACGATGTCGATGCCTTCCTTGGCGAAGGCCGGCATCAGCTCGTCGTTGTAGAGCGCGTACTGCTTCTCCACCAGCTTGTGCGCGGCCGCCGCCAGCGCGTCGAAGCTGCCGACCGTATAAGGCCCCTTCAGCTCGCCGGCCTGCGCGGCCGTCAGGTGGTCGGCGGCGCGCACCTCGAAGAACTCGTCGAGGTTGGAGGACACGATGGTCAGGAATCGCATCCGTTCGAGCAGGGGCACTCCCGGGCGATGCGCCCAGTCGAGCACCCGCTCATTGAAGGCGAGGATGCTGTGATCGCGGTCGAGGAAGGAAATCACCGTCGGCGCGGCGTCGCACATGAAGAGATGCCCGGATGATGACGGAATGAAGACAGTCTGGGGTGGGCTTATGACAGGACCGTGACAACCCCTTGCGCCGTCCCGGCGCCCCGCGCGGGCACGAGGAAGCGCTCGAACAGGCCGGCGGCGTGCTCCCAGCTGAAATCGAGCGCCCGTTCGCGCGCCTCGGCCCGCGGCATCACCAGCGCGGCAAAGCAGGCGTGCTGCAGGTCCTCGTGCATGGCGCCGCCGAGGCTGCCCTCGCCGCCCGGCCCGGGCCGTTCCAGCACCGTCAGCGGTCCGTCCACCGGGTAGGCCGCCACCGGCGTGCCGCAGGCCATGGCCTCGGCCATCACCAGGCCGAAGGTGTCGGCCCGGCTGGGAAAGACGAACAGGTCCGCCGCGCCGTACAACCGGGCCAGTTCGTCGCGCGGCAACAGGCCGACCCAGCGGACGTGCGGATAGCGCTGTTTCAACGCGGCCTCGACCGGGCCGACGCCGCAGACCACCTTGGTGCCCGGAAACTGCATGTCGAGGAAAGCCCCGATGTTCTTCTCGTACGACACCCGGCCGACGAACAGCGCGAGCGGCCGCGCCGCGTCCTCCAGGCCCGCATACGTGCCCGGCACCGGCTGGAACTGGAACAGCCCGGTGTCGACGCCGTGGGTCCAGGTACGCAGGTTGTGGAAGCCGCGCTTCTGCAGCATCGCAACCACGCTGGGCGTGGGCACCATCACCCCCGACGAAGGCCGGTGGAAGTGCCGCATCAGCGCATAGCCCCAGCTCACCGGCACCTTCACCGCGGCATGCACGATCTCCGGGAACTTGGTGTGGAAGGCGGTGGTGAAAGCCAGGCCCTTGCGCAGGCAATAGCGCCGCCCGGCCCAGCCCAGCGGGCCTTCGGTGGCCAGGTGGATGGCGTCCGGCTGGAACGCGTCCAGCATCCCGGCGAGCCGGCGTCGAGGCGCGATGGCGAGGTCGATGCCGGCGTAGCCCGGGCAGGGCCGCGTATCGAACCGGCCGGGCTCCATCACCTGCACCTCGTGGCCGGCGGCGCACAGGTGGCGCACCAGTTCCACCAGCGTCGTGACGACGCCATTGACCTGGGGCTTCCAGGCATCCGTGACCAGCGCGATCTTCATGCTGCCGCCTCCATCAGGCTGCGGTGGCCGGCGCCCGCTGTTTCCGCGGCCGGCCGCCATTCCACCAGTTCCAGCCGGCCGTCGTGGTGTTCCACCAGCGCGGTGCGGCTCTCGACCCAGTCGCCGTCGTTGCAATAGAGCACCCCACCGATGCTGCGCATTTCGGCGCGGTGGATGTGCCCGCAGACCACGCCCTGGTGGCCGCGCCGGCGCGCCTCGTGCGCCACCGCCGCCTCGAAGTCCGTCACGTAGTTCAGCGCCTTCTTCACCTTCTGCTTCAGGTAGGCGGACAGCGACCAGTACGGCAGGCCCAGCCGTCCGCGCAGGACGTTCAGGTGCCGGTTCAGCCGCAGCGTGAATTCATAGAGCGTGTCGCCCAGGTGCGCCAGCCATTTCGCGCACTGGACGACGCCGTCGAAGTGGTCGCCGTGGATGATCCACAGCCGCTGGCCGGTCGCGGTGACGTGCACCGCTTCCGTCATCACCTCGATGCCGCCGAAATGGTGGCCGCCGAACTGGCGCGCGAACTCGTCGTGGTTGCCCGGCACGTACACCACCTTGCAGCCCTTGCGGGCCCGCCGCAGCAGCTTCTGCACCACGTCGTTGTGCGACTGCGGCCAGAACCAGCGCTTGCGCAGCTGCCAGCCGTCGACGATGTCGCCCACCAGGTACAGGTGGTCGCTGGGATGCGACTTCAGGAAGTCCAGCAGCGGCCCGGCCTGGCAGCCCGGCGTGCCCAGGTGCAGGTCGGAGATGAAGATGCTGCGGTAGCGGGCGCGCCGCGGTTCGTCGTCGCGGTCGTCCACCGGCGGCGCGTCGAAACCAGGGACCAGGGCACCGAAGGCTTCGAACGCGGTGCGCATTTCAGCTCCCGAAGAAGTGCTTGCGGTAACGCGGAGGCAGCTCCTGGATGCGCATCATCATCGGCAGGTCCGCGGTGTTGAAGTCCGGGTCCCAGGCCGGCGGGCCCAGCACCCTGGCGCCCAGCCGCAGGTAGCCCTTGATCAGCGCCGGCGGCTCCACCGGCAGGCCGCCATCGAGCTGGTCCAGCGGCAACGGCAGGCGCGGCGTCACGTGGTATTCGATGGCCGCCAGGTGGGTCTGCTTCAGCTGCGCCCAGATGCTGGCCGCGATGTCGCCGCCGACCACGCGGTTGTGCAGCATCGGAATGCTGGCGCAGCCGATCATGGTGTCGAGCCCGTTGCGCCGCATGCACTCCGCCAGCGCGCCCCACAGGGCCAGGATCACGCCGCCCTGCCGGTGGTCGGCGCGCACGCAGCTGCGGCCCAGTTCCACCATGCGCTCGCGCAGCTGGCGCAGCCGCCAGAGGTCGAACTCGGTGTCGCTGTAGAAGCTGCCGGCGCGGCTGGCCTGCGCCGGCGTCAGCACGCGATAGGTGCCGATCACCTCGCCGCTGGTGGTCTCGCGCACCAGCAGGTGCTCGCAGTAGTCGTCGAACAGGTCGATGTCGTGGCCGGCCAGCGAGGTCTCGAGCCGCGCGCCCATTTCGCCGGCGAAGATCTCGTAGCGCAGACGCTGGGCCTGGCGGACCTCGTCGAGGTGGCGGGCCCAGCTTACCGAGATGCCGGCGCCAGCGCCCGCTTCAGCCAGCGCAGTGCCAGGTCGATGAAGCGACCCCCGGGGCCAGGCAACCGGCGACAGGGGCATGGTGGGATTGGGCAACTCGTTCATGCGTTCACTCCTGCGTCTGAGTGAAGGCAGTGTCGTGCCGGGCCATGACGCGGACATGGCAGATTGGTGGCAGTTCCATGACGTCGCGGCGGAACGTCACGGCGCCCTCACCTGGGTTCCGCTCCCAGCGCGTACCAGCGCGTGATTTCGGCGACGACCCATGTCGGGTCGTCCAGCGGCAGGTCGTGGCCGGCGTCCGGATGCACGCGCAGTGGCACGCCCCAGGCCTGCGCGATGCGGCGCGAACATTCGACCGACACCAGCCGATCGCGGCACGAGGCCAGCAGCAGCGTCGGCACGGCCGGCGCCCGCGTGTCGGCCCGGTAGCGGGCGGCGGCCGCCAGCTGGATCAGCACGTTGTTGCGCGCCACCGGCGCGCTTGCCGCATACCCGGCCCAGGCCGCAGCCACCGCATCGGACACCGGCAGGTTGCTGGTCAGGCGCAGGATGGCCTGTTCGCGCCGCAGCGCAGTCTGCCGGGGCCGCAGAAGGCCCAGCAGCGCTGGATAACTCGCCGGCCGCAGCCGCTGCCAGAACGGCGCCAGGCCACCCAGGCTGGTGTTGATCAGGACGCAGCCGCGCACGGCGTGCGGGTCCTGCGCGGCCCATTCGCGCGCCACCATGCCCCCGAGCGACAGGGCCACCAGCAGGCAGGGGCCCTGGTGCGGCATGCGCGCAAGTTCGCGCCTGGCCGCCTGCACCAGTCCGGCCACCGTGTCCGGGCTGCGTTCCCGCCACAGGGCGCCGGTGCCCGGCAGGTCGACGGTGCATACGGTGTGCCCGGGCGGCAGTTGCTGCCGGAGCGCCGGCGCAAAGCCGCCCCAGTGCCGCGACTCGCGCGCCAGCCCGCGCAGCAGCACCCAGGTACTCATCGCCCGTACCAGAGGGCCAGGCCCTGCCGCCGGTGCGCTTCGCGCTCTCCTGCCTGCGGCAGCCACAGGCTGTGGCCGGTGGCCGCGCGCAGCACGAAGTCCAGCAGCGGCAGGTGGCCGCGCAGAACCCGCTGCTCGCGATGGGCGATCAGAGGATTGAAGATGCCGTGCCGCGAGAACAGCTGGCGCGGGTTCTTCTTGACCCACAGCCAGGAACCCATCTCCAGCGTCAGCGGCAGGAACACGCCACTGGCCGGCGCCTGCAGCACCAGGTGGTCCCACAAGTCGCCGTGCGCCAGGTACTGGCGGCTTTGCGGCTCGAACACGTAGTTGTGGTGGACGTGGCTCTGCGCGAAGATCCCGTGCAGCGCATGCAGCTCCGGCAGCGCTTCGAACGGCGCGCGCCGGTGGGCGAAGGGAAACCAGATGCGGTCCCGCATGCCGAAGCCAGAGTGGCAGTCGAGCGCCAGGCTGAAGGGCCGGCCATGCAGTTCGCGCGCCACCCAGTCGCACACCGCGGCGCTCTCCTGCTCCATCGGCGCGCCGGCGGCGCCGCGGTACCACGGCAGGCCGGGGCTGATGCGCTGGCCACCGAGCAACAGGGGCACCGCGGCGCGCGCCTCCACCGGCGAATTGCGCATCAGGTCCACGCCGCGCGGATTGGCCCGTGTCCCGCGCGCCATGCCGGCCGGATTGACCAGCGGCATGAACAGCAGACGGACCTGCCGCAGTTGCTGTTGCAGCGACAGGTCCCACGACAGGCGCGCCACCAGGCTGTGGAGAAAGGCGGTGACGACGCGTGCGCCTATCCGTTCCAGCCCGTGCACGCCGCCGAAGTAACCCACCGCCGGCAGGCCAGGATCCGGATTGCCCAGCGTGATCGCATGCACCGGCAGCTTGCGGCCCAGGTGTTCGACTTCGCACGCGACCTGGCAGCCGACCCGGTCGCCCGCCAGCGCGAGGACGCGCTCGAGTTCCTGCAATTCCGGCAATGGCATGTCGTTCACGCGGCGCTGCTCAGGCGAATGCGGCTGTCATCAAGTTGCCATCCGCCCGCCCTAGCCTTGCTGCGTCGCCTACGGAGTCCAGCCTCATGCGCCCCAGCCCCACCGTCCTGCTCGCGCTCGCGCGCGGCCTCGCCGAATTCGCCGTGCTGCAACGCTGGCGGCTGCAGTCCTGGGTGCTGCGCCACGGCCGCTGAAGCGCTTGCGCAGTTCAGGCGAAGCCGGCCATCTGCGGCTGCAACAGGCCAGCGCAGCGCAACAGGCAGCGCAAGGCCGCATCGCGCGCCGGCCGCGCTGTGTACGGCGCGATTTCATGGCTCATGTCGCTCAGCAACTGAGGCGGCAGCCGCGGCGTCCGGCCGGCTTGCAGCTGGGCCTTGATGGCGCGGTAAGCCAGCAGCGCGGCGGCGAAATCGCGCTGGGCGCCGCGCGGCGTACAGCGTGACAGCAACTGGGCCAGCGTGCGCGCCAGCAGAAGATAGTCGGCGCGCACGGGATCGGCTGCCTCGGCGCCGGGCAGGTGGGAAAATTCGGAGGGCAACCAGCGGTTGCGCCACAGGCTCAGGAGGTACAGCACGGAATCGTTCTACTCGTTCGTCGATGGCGGCAGTGTCCCTGCCGTCCGTGACAAATCCGTGAAAGCGCCATGACCGAATTCGAACTCAAGTTCCAGGTGCCGTCGGAACGGCTGGAAGCGCTGGAGGCCGCGCTGCGGCGCGGGCCGGTGGAGCGCACGCGGCTGCGCGCGCGCTACTTCGACACGCCGCTGGAGGCGCTGGCGCGCAAGCGCCTGGTGCTGCGCCTGCGGCAGGAGGGCCGCCAGTGGGTGCAGGCGGCCAAGGGACCGGGGCGCGACGCCTTCCATCGGCTCGAGCACGAGGTGCCGGTGGCAAGCGGCGAAGAAGCGCCCGACATCGAACGGCACCGCGGCCACCCGGTCGGCAAGCTGCTGCGCCGGGCGCTCGGCGACGCCGCGCATGAATTGGTGCCGGTATTCGAAACCGACGTCACGCGGCTCACCCGCCTGGTCGAAACCGCGGGCACCGCCGTCGAGATCGCGCTGGACCGGGGCCGCGTGCGCGCCGGCAAGCGCAGTCATCCCATCCAGGAAATCGAGTTCGAGCTCAAACAGGGGAGCCCCGCCGCGGCCGCGGAGCTCGCACAAAGCTGGGCCCGCGAGCACGGACTCTGGCTGGACCCGCAGAGCAAGTCGGCGCTGGGCCGGCGGCTGGCGGCCGGCACGACCGAAGCGCCGCCCGTGAAGGCCGAGCGCACGCAAGGCAGCTTGGCCGGCCCTGGCGCACTGCTGGCGGCCGTGCTGGACTCCGCGCTGGCGCAGGTGCTGGGCAACGCGCGCGAGCTCGCCGTGGGCGCCGGGGGGTCGAGGCCGGCGCAACGGTCGCGGTGGTGGGCCCGAAGACCGCCGAGCAGGTGCCCGCCGTGTTGGGCATTCTGGCCGCCGGCACGGCGTATCTGCCGATCGGTGTCGATCAACCACGCGAGCGCGCGCACCGCATCCTCGAAACGGGTGGCGTGCGGCTGG
>JAQGMU010000520.1 GCA_028292195.1 Ramlibacter sp.
GCCCAGGAAGGGAATGCGCGCCACCACCATCACCAGCAGCAAGGCGGCCGCGAACCAGCCCAGCGTGGCGCCGAACGCCTGCGGCGCCGGCAGGCGGAAGGCCGGCGGCAGCACGCGGGCGATGAACAGCACGCTCACCACGAACCCCAGCAAGAGCACGGCGGGATACAGCGCCAGCACGGTCAGCGCGAGCGGGATGCCCAGCAAGGTGATGAACAGCAGCACCGCCAGCACCGGCGCCGCCAGCAGCGTGGCAAGGCCCAGGCCGAGGGCGGTCCAGGGCGTGGCGCGCACGCGCTGCGCCGCGCCGGCGCCGAACAGCGGGGCCGCCAGCAGGAACAGCGCCGCGGCGGCCAGCACCGCCAGGTAGGCGGCCACGCCGCCGATCCACCTGAAGCCGCGTGCCAGGCGGTCGGCTGGCACATGCCGCTCGCGCGAACGCGTCCACATCCGTTCTTCGCGGGTGGTCGTGCCGAGAACGGTCGCGCCTTCCGCCTTGGCCAATTCGCCGTCCGCCACGTAGTGCAGCGCGCCCCCGATCCGCGCCTTCGGGCCCAGCTCGACGCGCGACGCGTGCACGCGGACGTCGCCGCGCACTTCGCCGTTGATGACGATCCGGTCGGCGTTGGCGTGCAGGTCGCCGTCGATGCGGCCCTCGATGCTGATCTTGCTGGCATGCAGGCTGGCATCGTGCGCCACCAGCGCCTCGGGCGACAGGATCACGTTGCCGCCGACCACGAACAAGTCCCCGCCCACCATGCTGGCGATCCTGACGTCGCCGCCGGCCACCCGCAGGTCGACGCCGATGGGCGCCCGCACTTCGACCGAGCCGCCGGCCAGCGAGGCGTCGCCGGCCACCGGCTGGTCGACGATCACCAGGCCGCCGGTGGCGGAGAAGTCACCCCGCACAGGCGCCGTGGTGCGCACGTCGCCGCCCGCCGAATAGACGTTGCGGTCGACGTTGGCGGTGGCTCCGGAGGGCGTGGTCGCGACGGCGGTCGGCTGGGCGATGGCGCCGCCCGCCGCCAGGCCGGCGAGCGCCAAGGCCGCCGCCGCCAGCAGCGAAAGAAGTTCGAGTTTCCTGCGCATGGCCAAGCTCCCATGGATGGAACCACCATCCTGGACGGCACGTTGCCCGCTGCGCTGACCCCTGTCAAGCGGCCCGCCGCCGTGGCACGATCCCGGCATGGCCCAAGCTCCCGTCCACCGCTGCCGGCTGCTGGGGTCGCCCTGGCCGGGCGTCCATGCCACGGCCATCAGCAGCGCCCGGCACTACGCGCGCCACACCCACGCCACCTTCGGCCTGGGCGTGGTGGACCAGGGCGCGCAGCGCTCGGCCAGCGGCCGCGGCACGGTCGACGCCTTCGCCGGCGACATCGTCACCACCAATCCGGGCGAGGTGCACGACGGCCGGCCGCTCGGCGGCCCCACGCGCGCCTGGCGCACCGTCTACCTGGAGCCGGAGTTGCTGGCTTCGGTGACGGGCGATCCGCGCGCCGTGGCCATCACCCGGCCGGCCTTCGCCGACCGCGAGCTGGCGCACGCCACCCGCCACCTGCTGGCCACCATGGAAGCGTGGCAGCAAGGACAAGGCGATGCGCTGGCCTGCGAGGTGGCGCTGGTGGCGGCCTGCGGGCTGCTGCTGGAACGCCACAGCACGCTGCCGCCGCCCCGACCGGCGCCGGCCGCGCCACTGGCCGCCGTGCGGGAACGCCTGGCCGATGACCTGCTGGCGCCGCCGTCGCTGGCCGAACTGGCGGCGCTGGCCGGCTTGAGCCGGTTCCAGCTGCTGCGCCGCTTCGCCGCCGCCTACGGCTTGACCCCGCACGCCTGGCTGCTGCAGCAGCGCGCCGAGCGCGTGCGCGGCCTGATCGCGCGCGGCACGAAGCTGGCCACGGCGGCAGCGGCCGCCGGCTTCGCCGACCAGAGCCACATGACGCGCATCTTCACCCGCCAGTTCGGCTTCACGCCCGGGGCCTGGCAGCGGGCCCGGGCCGGGCCGCAATAACGTTCAAGACCGCGGAGCGCGCCGCGCCCAGACTGGCGCCATGCACTTCAGCCACCACCCCGCCATCCGGTCCGCCCATCCCGAGCTGGTTGCCGGCGCCGTCTTCGCGCACGGCATCCACCGCGACGTTGACGCCGAACCCGTCGTCGCCCGCTTCGAAGACATCGCCCGGGCCCGGCTCGCCGCCGCCGGCAGCGAAAGCGAACTGCCCGAGATCCAGGCCTGGCGCCGCGCCTTCCAGCGCATGGGCCTGAAGCCCACGCAGTACCGGTGCGCGTCCGAACAATTGCTGCGGCGGCTGCGCAAGGAATGCGCGCTGCCGCGCATCCATCCGCTGATCGACGTCTGCAACGCCATTTCGGTGGCCTTCGCGACGCCCGTGGCGGTGCTGGACCTGGCGCACATCGCCGACTGGCTGCAGGTGCGCCCGGCCGACGGCAGCGAGCGCTACCTGAGTTTCGGCGGCGAGATCGAGCATCCCGAGCCGGGCGAGGTCACCTTCGTGGACGCGGCCGGCAACGCCCATGCGCGGCGCTGGACGCATAGGCAAAGCGGGCTGTCGGCCGTGCGCGATGCGACCGCCGGGGTCTTGATCGTCGCCGAAGCGCTGCATCCGGCAGCGGCGGCCGAGCTTCCGCTGCTGCTCGCCGCGGTGCAGGACGCCCTGAGCGAGCTCTGGTGTAAGCCGGAAGTAGTTGGCGTGCTAACCGGCGAGTCCCCCCAACTCCACCAACCGTCGTTTTGAGAACAATTCCTCTGTTGACGGCAGGGCAGCCCTTGCGGTTTGCAACGGTTTGATACATATTGGGAGCAAATCCCTATGTCCCTCTCCCGCGTTACTTGCATCGACCTCCACACCATGCTCCCCGACGAGAGGGAGGCGCTCGCGCGCCAGCTCTACGCGGTGCATGCACAGATCTTTTCGGGCCTCGATTTCGAGGGCTTCCGGAAATATGTCGTGGAGCGACCCAGCTGGCACACCTGGATCTACATCCGCCACAACGAGAAGCACCAACTGGTCGGCTACACCGCCCTGCACGAGTTCCGCCTGAAGATGAAGGGCGAGCCCGCCACCGTGATCCGCATGGAAGCGGGCACCCTGCCCAGCGCCCGCGGCCGCGACCTGACCATGGTCTACGGCCTGATGCGCCTGCTGCGGATCTGGCTGGCGCACCCGCTGCAGCGCGTCTGCATCTTCGCCGCGCTCACCCACCCCAGCAGCTACACCTTCCTGGCGCGTTACGCGCCGGTGATCTTCCCGCACACCAGCGTCGACGAAGTGCCGCCCTCGGTGATGGGGCAGATGGAGGCCCTGGCCGAAGGCTTCGGCCTGGAACGGGTGGACGACGACAATCCGCTGCTGCGCAAGGTGGACTGGGTGACGCTGGAATCCGAAAGCGACCGCCAGCGCTGGCAGACCAGCGTGCGCGAAGACACCCGCTTCTACATCGCCAACAACCCCGGTTACCCGGAAGGCCACGGCCTGGTGACGCTGATCCCGGTCACCGGCCCGATCCTGGTGCGCTCGATGCTGCGCTTCCTGTTCGCCCGCGCCGGCCGCCTGACGCGCGTGGCCATCGGCCGCTAGCAGCCTGGTCGGTCCTCAGGCCGGCGGCAGCGAGAACCAGAAGGTGGCGCCCGCGCCCGGCGCCCCTTCGGCCCGGACCTTGCCTCCCATGCGCGTGACGGCGCGCGCAACGGTGGCCAGGCCGATGCCCTTGCCGGGAAATTCGTCGTGGTCGTGCAGGCGCTGGAAGGTGCCGAACAGGCGGTCGACATAGGCCATGTCGAAGCCGGCGCCGTTGTCGCGCACGAAGAATTCGCCGCGCTCCGGCACCCCGCCAACGAGGATCTCGGCGCCGGCCTTGCCGGCGGTGAACTTCCAGGCGTTGCCGACCAGGTTCTCCAGCACCGAGCGCAGCAGCCGCACGTCGCCGACGGCGGCCAGCCCGGGCTGCACCTGCCAGGCCACGCGCCGCTGCGGATGGTCCAACTGCAGGCGCTGCAGGATGCCGGTGGCGATCTCGCTCAGGTTCACCCCCGAGCGGATCATCTCCACCTCCGACACGTGCGCCAGCGCCAGCAGGCCCTCGATCAGCTCGGTCATGGTGTCGGCGTTGGCGCGGATGCGCGCCAGGTAGTGGCGGCCGCGCTCGCCGCCGCCGGCCAGCGCCTCCTCCAGCAAGCGGGCGAAGGAGTGGATGCGCTGCAGCGGCGACTGCAGGTCGTGCGACACCGAATACGCAAACGCCTCCAGCTGCTCGTTGGCCAGCCGCAGTGCCGCGGCGTTGGCCGTCATCTCGGTGATGTCGGTGTCCACCCCCACCCAGAACAGGATCTCGCCCGCCTCGCCACGCACCGGCACCGCGCGGTAGCTGGTGGTGTGCCAGGTGCCGTCGTGCGCGCGCAGCCGGCGCGTGCCGGCGTAGACACTGCCGCTGTCGCGCACCTGCAGCCAGTTGGCCCGCATGGCCGTGACGTCGTCCGGGTGCACCAGTTCGATCCAGCCGTAGCCGTACCACTGCGGTGAGGTCCCGCCCGCCAGGTCGTACCAGGCCCGGCTGAAGAAGGTGACGGCGCCTTCCGGGTCCACCGTCCAGAACGGCAGCGGCGCCTGTTCGGCCAGCGTGCGGAACAGCGCCTCCTGGCGCGCCAGCTCGCCGGTGCGCCGGGCGATCGTTTCTTCCAGATTGGTGTTGAGCCGGCGGATCTCCTCCACCATCCGCACCCGCGGCGTGATGTCCTGCTGCGCGCCCTGGATCGCCACCACCTTGCCGGCGGCGCCATACACCGGCTGGCCCATGGACCGCACCCAGATCCGGCGGCCGGTGGCCGTGACCGCCTCCACTTCGACGTCGAACGGCGTCCCATGGTCCATGCATTCCTGCAGCGCCTGCAGGATCTGGTCCAGCGTGCGCGGCGCCAGCATGGTGATCACTTCCTGCAGCGTCGTCTCGGCATCGGGCGGCAGGTCGAGGATGGACGCCGCTTCCTCCGACCAGGTGATGCGCTCGCTGGCCAGGTCCACCGTCCAGCCGCCCATGCGCGCCAGCCGGCCCGCCATCTTCACCAGTTCGGCCTGTGCGTGCAGGCGTGCCTGCGCCCGCTTCAGGTCGTCGATGTCGGTGGCGGCGCCATACCACGACACTCCCTGCTCCGCATCCTCGACCGGCACCGCGCGCAGCAGTTGCCAGCGCCAGGAGCCGTCGCGCTGGCGCAGGCGCATCTCCAGTTCCAGTTGCTCGCGGCTGCCGATGTGTGCGGCAATGGCCTCGAGGGTGGCCGCCCGGTCGGCCGGGTGCAGCAAGTGGCGCCAGCCGGTGCCCAGCGCGTCCTCCACCGGCCGCCCGGTCACCTCCACCCAGCGGCGGCTGACGAACGTCACGCCCCCGAGCCGGCCCGCGGTGAACACGATCTGCGGCATCGCCTGCGCCAGCTCGGCGAAACGGCGCTCGGTCTGCTCGCGCCGGCGCGCCTGCCGCAGCAGCTGCCGGGTGAGCGTCGCGGCGATCAGCACGGCCAGCACCCAGCCGCCGCCGGCCAGCAGGGCGAAGCGGCGCCAGGGCGCCAGCAATTCCTCGTAGCCGGAACCCACCACCACCACCAGCTGCGGGTAGTCCGTCAGCACGCGGTAGGCCACCACGCGCCTGACCCCGTCGACCGGGCTGGCGCGCGCGAACACGCCCCGCGAGGCGGCCGGCAGGTACTGGCGGAACAGCGGCGTCTGCGAGAAGTCGCGGCCCATCGCGGCTTCGTCCGGCGGGCTGCGCACCATCATCTGGCCGTTGCGGTGGTACAGCACCACCGCGCCGCTGTCGCCCAGGTCGATGCCGCGCCAGGGCTGCTCGAAGTAGCCGGGCTCCACCGCCGCCGTGATCACGCCGCGCACTTCGCCATCGGGGCCGCGCAGCGGGCGCGAAGCACTCATCAGCCAGGAGCCGACGGTGCGGCTGCGCACCATCGGGCCGACGAAGAACTCGGTGGAGGGCGCGCGGCGGTACACCTGGAAGTACTCGCGGTCGGCGAGCTTGAGGCCGATGTTGCCCTCGTCCGAATCGAAGGAGATGCGGCCTTCGGCGTCCAGCACCCAGATCGCCCGCACATAGGGCAGGTCCTTCAACTGCGCGCGCAACAGCGCCCGGGCCGAGGCCTGGTCCGGCGTGCGGCCCTGCTCCAGCACTTCGAGGCGGGCGGCGGCCAGCTGCAGCCTGGCGTCGACCGACTGCAGCGTGCGGGTGGTCTGCTCCGCGATCACCTGCGACAGCGAGCCGGTCTGTTCCTCGCCGCTGCGGACCGCTTCGGCGTGCAGGAACGCCAGCACCGAGGCCAGGACGGCCCCGGTCAGGAAGGCAAAGGCCAGGACCAGCCAGGCGGCCCGCGGCACGCGCACGGCGAAATTCATCTCATCATTGTCCCTGCAAACGGCTGTCAGGCAGTCGCGCCATAGTCCGACAGCCCCGGCGTGGCGGCCGCTGCTGAAATGGTTCTCCCCCTCATCCTTGAAGGAACCAGCCATGTCCCAGCAAGCCATCATCCGGGGAGAAGTCAGCTTCCGGGCAGGCGACGGCGTGCTGATGCCGATTCCCGACGGGCCGGTCTCGATCGAGATCGCCGACGACAGCGTCACGCTGGGCTGGGAAGACGGGCCCGGCAACGCCGTCTCGGCCGCGATCACGCGCGACGAGTACGAGCGCTATCTCGAAGAAGGCAAGATCCGGGTCAGCGGCGGCTGAGGATGCCCATCGCCGTCTCCATCGCATTGCTGTCGTTCGCGCTGGCCGCCGCGCTGGCGGTGCGGCCGTGGCGCCTGCTGCGCGGCGGCGAACTGGCGACCCCCTTGCTGGCCACGCTGGCCCTGCTGCCCTGGCTCTGGGCCTGGCCCGCACTGGCCGGCATGCCGCTCGCGCTGCAATGGTCGGCGGCGCCGTTGGTGGTGCTGCTGCTCGGCTGGCCGCTGGCGATCCCCGTCCTCATCGTCGCCGGCTTCAGCGCCATGCTGACCGCGGGCGCCGGTTTCGCGCAGGCCCTCACGTTGACCTTGTGGTCCGGTGTCCTGCCGGCCACCGCGGTCCTGCTCCTGGGGCATCTCGTGCGCCGGGCTCTCGGAACCCATCCCGTCGCCTATCTGCTGGGCCGGGCTTTCGCGGTGCCGCTGGTGGCGCTGCTGGCGTGCAGCGTGGGCGCTGCCGCCTTCGGCCACGGCTACCTGGCGCACGGCGGCCAAGTGCAGGTGGTGGCGGCCGTCCTGCTCGCGCTGGGCGAAGCCGCGTGGACCTGCGCCGTGGCAAGCGCCCTCGTTTCCTGCCGGCCGCGATGGCTGGCCACGTGGTCGGACAGCCTCTACCTCGGCCGCCCGATGCCGGTACGGGCGCAGACGAACCGGCCGCGGCGCTGACTTGGGGCCGCATGTTAAGGTTGACCCGATGCACGCAGTCCCCTCCCGCCTGGCCGCCCTGTACACCGCTTGCTGCCTGCTGCTCGTGCCCGCGCTGGCGCGGGCCGGCGACCTCTCCGGCGCCGAGCCCATGCTGCGCACGCGCGGCAATCCGGTGCAGGTGGGCGGCCTGTGGTGCGGCATCGGCCTGCTGAACGAATTCACGCTCCAGATCACCCAGCAGTACCAGGCGTTCGAGGCGCAGCTCTCGCGCAAGGGCAAGACGCGCGAGGTGACCGGACAGATCGAAGGCAGCACGCTGCGCACCGACCCGCAGCGCAACGTCGTGCTGGTACTCAAGGCCGTGAACGACGAACTGCGCATCACCCACGGCACCGGCCAGTTCGCCCTGGCGCAGGGCCAGGGTTTCGCGCGCGCGCACGGCGGCAGCTGCGGCACCTGAGAAGCTGTGAACGAATCGCTCACACCCGCGTGCGGCCGCATGAAGCTCTGCTACCTCCACCAGCGCCGCGCGGCGTCCTCACCCTACGGGCCGGGGCGCCTCAGGGCGCATGCGTGCGTTGCGTCCCTTGCCCAGGCGGCCAGCCTGGGCTGCGGGCCGCGCCTTCGCCTGCACCCTGATCCACCCCGTCGCGGGCGCGATCAATTCATTCACAGCTTCTGAGCCGGCATGCCCTGGCTCTGGGTCGCCATCGTCCTCTGGGGGGCGCTGGCCCAAACCGCACGCAACGCGGCGCAGCGCTCGCTGGTGGCGCAGGCCGGCACGCTCGGCGCGACGCTGGTCCGCTTCCTCTACGGCATTCCCTTCGCCGCCCTCGCGGTGCTGGTGCTGCACGCGCTGCCGGCGACGGCGGCCGCGGTGCCGCGCTTCCACCCCGGCTACTTCTTCTGGCTGGTGCTGGGCGCGCTGGGACAGCTGGCCGCCACCGCCTTCATGCTGGCGGCGATGAAGCAGCGCAACTTCGTCATCGGCGTCGCCTATTCCAAGACCGATGCGCTGCAGGTGGCGGTGTTCGGCACGCTGTTCCTGCGTGAGCTGCCCGGCTGGGCGACGATGTTGGCGATGGCGCTGGCCACCGCGGGCGTCGTGCTGTTGTCGATGCCGGCGCGGCGCAGCGCCGCCGATGGCGGTGCGCGCGACTGGGCGGGAAAGGCGGCGCTGTTCGGCCTGGCGTCCGGCGCCGGCTTCGCACTGTCGGCCGTGGGCTACCGCGGCGCCGCGCTGCAGTTGCCGGGCACCTCCCCCTGGCTGATCGGCGCCTGGGGCGTGCTGTTCGCGCAGACGCTCCAGAGCGTGCTGCTGGGCGGCTGGCTCGCGTTCAAGGCGCCGCAGGCGCTGCGCGCCACCGTCACGGCATGGAAGATCTCGATCATCGCGGGCGCGGCCGGCGCGCTGGCATCGCTGTGCTGGTTCACCGCCTTCGCGCTCACCACGGCGGCCAACGTGCGCACGCTGGGGATGGTGGAAGTGGTGTTCAGCTACCTGGTGTCGCGCCGGCTGATGCGGGAAAAGCTGTCGCCGGCCGAACAGGGCGGCCTGGCGCTGGTGGGCATCGGCCTGCTGTGCCTGGGGCTGGGGTTGTGACAGGCAGGGTGCGCATCCTTGCTGCGCACCATGGCCGATTCCGCCGGCGGGCATCCATTCGTTGCGAATGAGAAAATGCGGGATGACTGATACCGCAGCGGACAACCGCGCCTTCTCCTCCCTTTCCCTGCCACCGCCGGTGCTCGCCAACCTCGAGCGCCTGGGCTATGCCACCATGACCCCGATCCAGGCCGCGGCGCTGCCGCTGGCGCTGGCCGGCCGCGACCTGATTGCGCAGGCGCGCACCGGCAGCGGCAAGACCGCCGCCTTCGCCCTCGCCTTGCTGGCCCGCCTGGATGCGCGCCGCTTCGACGTGCAGGCGCTGGTGCTGTGCCCCACGCGCGAACTGGCCGACCAGGTGACCGCCGAAATGCGCCGGCTCGCGCGCGCCGAGGACAACATCAAGGTAGTGACGCTGGCCGGCGGCGTGCCGCTGCGCGGCCAGATCAATTCGCTGGAGCACGGCGCCCACGTCGTGGTCGGCACGCCGGGCCGCGTGATCGACCACCTCGGGCGCGAGACGCTGAAACTCGATGCGCTCAACACGCTGGTGCTGGACGAGGCCGACCGCATGCTGGACATGGGCTTCCACGACGACATGGTCGAAGTGACGAAGCGTTGCCCCAAGGACCGGCAGACGCTGCTGTTCTCCGCCACCTATCCGGAAGGCATCGCGGAGCTGGCATCCCGGTTCCTGCGCCAGCCCGCCACGGTGAAGGTTGATTCGCAGCATGGCCACGGGCAGATCGAGCAGCGCTGGTACGAGGTGAAGGAGAGCGAGCGGCTGCCGGCCGTGGCGCGCCTGCTCGATCACTTCCGCCCGGCCAGCAGCCTGGCCTTCTGCAACACCAAGGCGCAGTGCAAGCAGCTGGGGGAATTGCTGCAGGCCCAGGGCTACAGCGCGCTGGCGCTGTACGGCGACCTCGAGCAGCGCGAGCGCGACCAGGTGCTGGTGCAGTTCGCCAACCGCAGCGTCTCGGTGCTGGTGGCCACCGACGTGGCGGCGCGCGGGCTCGACATCGCGAGCCTGGCCGCGGTGATCAACGTCGACGTCACGCCCGATGCCGAAGTCCACGTGCACCGCATCGGCCGCACCGGGCGCGCCGGCGAAACCGGGCTGGCCCTGAACCTCGCCAGCCTGGACGAGATGGGCGCGGTCGGCCGGATCGAGCAGTTGCAAGGCGCGCCTTCCAGGTGGTACCCGCTCGCCGAGCTGGCGCCCACCGGCAACGGCCCGCTGCAGCCGCCCATGGCCACCATCCACATCCAGGGCGGGCGCAAGGAGAAGATCCGCCCCGGCGACGTACTCGGCGCGCTGACCGCCGACCTCGGTTTCAGCCGCGAGCAGGTCGGCAAGATCGACGTCAACGAGTTCTCGACCTACGTGGCGGTCGAGCGCGGCATCGCGCGCGATGCGGCCAAGCGGCTGGATGGCGGCCGCATCAAGGGCAAGGCCGTGAAGGCGCGCCTGCTGTAGACGGCGGCGGCATGCACGTTCGCGGTGCGCGGGCGTGCAAAGTGGCGATGTTTACCCGTAACGGGCTCGCGCTCGTGGGTTCCTACACGCAATCAGCATGGACACGCACGAGCCTTGCAGGTACAAGGAAGCAGCATTGCAGGCATTCGCGCGCCGCCCCGCGGCAGTTCCGCCGGGTGGCCGTGAAAGGGTGAGTACGAATCATGACTTTCGGCACGCTGCTGTACCGCTATTTCTTCTTCGGCTGGCTGTTCAAGGACGTCAATCACGGCAACGTGTTCGAACGTTCGGCCGCGTGGCGCCACAACCGCCAGAACGCCCGCTGGCTGCCGACGTACATGCGCCGCTGGCTGTGGTGCGGCCTGGTGCTGTACGGGATAGGCGGGCTGGTCGAATGGCTGCTGCACGCCCCCGGGATTTCGGTGCTGTTCTACGTGCCGAGCGCGCTCAGCGTGCCTGTCAATGCCGTGATCGGGGCGGCGTGGGTCGGCTTGAAGGTCATGCCGGCGCGGGCGTGACCCTGCGACCAAGCTCAAGTTTCTTCTGCCGCGCCGAGGCCGGCCAGGTTCTTGCGCGCATGTTCCGCCAGGTGGTCGACGAAAGCGCGCACCCGCGCCGGCAGGAACTTCCGGCTGGGCAATGCGGCCACCAGGCTGATGCGATTGGTGATCCACGGCGCCAGCACGCGCCGCAACTGCCCGCTCTTCAACATCGGGGCCACCAGGTCGATGGCCTGGCTGCTGATGCCGGCGCCGCCGATGGTGGCGCGCAGCAGCGTGTCGGTGTGGTTGGCCATCAGCACCGCCGGCACTTCCACCTCCAGCCTGCGGTCGCCCTGGGTCGGGTCGATCAGCGTCATCGGCCGCAGCCGCATGCCGGGCATGCGCAGGCGCAGGCAGCGGTGCCGCCGCAGGTCTTCCGGGACTGCCGGCTCGCCATGCCGATCCAGGTAAGCCGGCGCGGCGCAGAAGATCGCCTCGGCGTGGTGGATGGTGCGCACGATGGCGGAGGAGTGGATCGGCAGCAGGTCGTTGAGCACCGCCAGGTCGTAGTCCTCCACGTTCGGATCGGCCACGTCCTCGACGTGCACGTCGAGCACCACCTCCGGGTAGAGCCGCTGGAACTCCGCCACCGCCGGCGCCACCAGGTGCGTGGCGAGCACGGGTGAAGCGAGGATGCGCACCGTGCCGCTCATTTCGCGGCTGTGCGCGTGGGCCATGGCGTCGGCCTCGTCGATCTCGCCCAGGATTGCCCGCAGCCGGCCAAGGTAGCCCTCGCCGGCCGGCGTGAGCGACAGGCGGCGGGTGGTGCGCTGGAGCAGCCGCACGCCCAGGTGTTTTTCCAGGTCGCCGACCAGCCGCGTGACCACGGCCGGCGCCAGGTCGAGCTTGCGGGCCGCCGCCGCGAAGCCGCCCTCGTCCACCACCTGCTGGAACACCCGCATCGATTGCAACCGGTCCATCGCACCTCCGTTTTGCACCGATTATTGCCGTTATAGCAATGGCCAATTGATTGAACGGTGCTTTTTTGACGCCCATGCGAAGAATACAGTCACTGCATCGATGAGCCGATGTCAAGCAAGACGACTCACCGAGCTGGACAAGACGGG
>JAQGMU010000522.1 GCA_028292195.1 Ramlibacter sp.
GGTGGCGTGCCTTTCGAGATCCGCACCGCCGCGCCCAGCGACTTCGTCACCGGCGCCGGCGCCCGCGGCGCCTACATGCTGGCCGCGCGCGACCTGGTCACCAACGACATCGAGGTCGCCGTCGAAGGCGCGCAGCTCGATGGCATGGTCTGCCTCACCTCCTGCGACAAGACCGTGCCCGGCCAGCTGATGGCCGCGGCGCGCCTGAACGTGCCGACCATCCTGGTGCCCTGCGGCTACCAGGCCAGCGGCGAATACAAGGGCAAGCACGTCGACATCGAGGAGGTCTTCATCCATTCGATGCACGCCCAGATCGGCGGCAGCACCTCGGTCGAGGACGTGGTGGGCATGAGCCGCTGCGCGATCCGCACGCCCGGCGTCTGCTCGGGCCTGGGCACCGCCAACACCATGCACGTGGCCTGCGAGGCGCTGGGCATGGCGCTGCCGGGCAGCGCGCCGGTCGCCGCCTTGTCCGACAAGATGTTCGCCGACGCCCGGGCCGCGGGCGCGCGCATCGTGCAGATGGTGTGGGACGACCTGAAGCCGCGCGACATTCTTTCGCCCGGCGCGTTCTCCAATGCCGTGCGGGCGGTGCTGGCCATCGGCGGTTCGCTCAACGCCGTGAAGCACCTGCAGGCGGTGGCGACCGAGGCGGAGAACGGCGTCGACGTCTACCGCCTGTTCGAGACGCTGGGCCCGCAGACACCGGTGCTGGCGGGCCTGCGCCCGATCGGCGAGCACCTGATCGAGGAATTCGAGGCCGCCGGCGGCTGCCGCACGCTGATGAAGCAGCTGCTGCCGCTGCTGGACCCCGGCGCGCTCACCGTCACCGGCCGCTCGGTCGCCCGCAACGTTGCCGACGTGCAGGTCAGCAACGCCGAAGTGATCCGCCCCATCGATCGCCCGGTGGCGCCGCTCCCCGCCATCATCCTGCTGCGTGGCAACCTGGCGCCCGAAGGCGCGCTGATCAAGGTCGGCATCGCCGAGCGCAAGGTGCGCCGCTTCAGCGGCCCGGCCGTCTGCTTCGACACTTCCGACGCCGCGGTCGCCGCGCTGAAGGCCAAGGCCATCGCGCCGGGCTCGGTGATCGTGATGCGCGGCGCCGGCGCCTGCGGCGGCCCCGCCATGGGCGGCGGCGCTTCCCGCGTGGTGTTCGCCATCGACGGGGCCGGCATGGGCGACCAGGTGGCGATGCTCACCGACGGCCACCTCTCCGGCCTGGTCTGCAAGGGCCTGGTGGTGGCCGAGGTTGCGCCGGAAGCCGCGCTCGGCGGCCCGCTGGCGCTGGTGCATGACGGCGACACCGTCACCGTCGACCTCGACGCGCGCCGGGTCGACCTGGAAGTGAACGAAAGCGAAGTGGCGCAGCGCCGCTCGCAATGGCAGCAACCCAAGCCGCTGTTCGACCGCGGCTGGCTGCAGATCTACCGCCGCAACGTCGGCCCGCTGGCGCAAGGCGCCGTCCTCACCCGCGAGAACGCGAAATGACCGACAAGAAACTCCCGGCGATGCAGAGCCTGACGCGCACCGACGAGCGCATCCTGCAATCCGACATCTTCGAGCGCGACGCCAAGGTCGCGCGCCCCGACCTGGGCACCGTGCACGAGCCGGGCCGCGACATCAGCGTCTACCGCCAGTGCGACGTGCTGGTGGTCGGCGGCGGGCCCTCGGGCTGCGCCGCCGCCGCCGCCGCCGCCCGCCAGGGCGCCGACGTCGTGCTGCTGGAGCGCTACAACCACCTGGGCGGTTTATCCACGGGCGGGCTGGTGATCTGGATCGACCGCATGACCGACTGGGAAGGCAAGCTGGTGATCCGCGGCTTCGCCGAGGAGCTGTTCGACCGCCTGCCGGCCGACGCCGTCGCCGGCCCGGCGCCCGAGGACTGGGGCTCGCAGGACAAGGACAAGGCGCACCACTGGTCGTTCCGCACCGCGGCCTACCACGGCATCGTCACCTGGTCGCCCACCATCGACCCCGAGCGCCTCAAGCTGCTGTCGCAGGAATTGCTGATCGAGCGCGGCGTGAAGCTGGTCTACCACTCCTGGGCCGCGATGCCGCTGATGGAGAACGGCAAGGTCGCCGGCGCCACCTTCGAGAGCAAGGAGGGCCGGATGGCCGTCCGCGCCAAGGTGGTGATCGACGCCACCGGCGACGGCGACATCTTCGCCCGCGCCGGCGCTGGCTTCGTCAACGACATCGAGGAGGCCGACGTGCACCACTGCATGAACACCTCCTGGCTGTTCGGCGGCGTCGACATGGGCAAGTGGATCGCCTTCCGCTCCGGCCAGCCCGAGGCCTTCGCCGCCTTCATGGCCGGCGGCCGCGAGACCTGCGGCCTGTTCGAGCGGCCCTTCGTCTCCTGGCGCGAGGACATCGCACTGTTCATGGGGCCGCGCCAGTCCGGCTACTCGGCGCTCGACGTCGACGACCTGACCGCCGTGGAAGTGCGCTCGCACCGCGCCATGGCCGCGCACCTGGAGTACTACCGCAAGAACGCGCCCGGCTTCGAGGACGCCTACATGATGCTGTCGGCGCC
>JAQGMU010000550.1 GCA_028292195.1 Ramlibacter sp.
ATTCCCGAGTCCGTATATTCGTCCCGAAAAATATATCTGGAAGGCAGCATCATTGCCGGCACAGGATCTTCCCGAGACACCCAGCTTGTGGAAGAGTGCGCTGCTGAAACGAAGAAAACCTTCGAGGTTCCCCGTTCTACCTCGCGCATCGGGCTTGCTGCTTCTTCGCTTGACTCGCAAGTGCGTCAGTGCCTTCGGCGGCGCGACCCTCGCGTCGTCGTCTATGAAATCGCGCTTGCGCAGGATGAGAGATGTGATCGCCGCTAGCAGCGCGGGCAACTGGCGATCCGTACTTCGAGCTCGCGGGGCGACTAACTGGACCCGCCGCCCCTGCATTGCTTCGATCCGATGGTGACGCCTGCGAAAGTGGTCGCACCAACCCCACCGTTGCACTGAAGCCGCAGCGCTCGCAGCGCAACATGACCCGCGCGCCCGGGTCATCAATAATCGCGCTTCCGCCGCAGCCGCCAAAACAACATGAAGCAGTGCCCGCCTTTCTGCCGCGCCTGGTGGGTGGCCGCCGCATGACGGCCGGCCACGACCGCCGGCTGGTGTGGTGGTTGTCGCTCGCGCAGCTGATCACCTGGGGCAGCGTGTTCTACACCTTCGCCCTGCTGCTGGCGCCGGTGGAGCGCGAGCTGGGCCTGGGCCGGGCGCAGTCCTCGCTCGCCTTCAGCCTGGCCCTGTTCGCCGAGGGCGTGTTCGCCTTTCCGGTCGGCCGCTGGATCGACCGCGGCCACGAGCGGGCAGTGATGACCGGCGGCTCGCTGCTGATCGCCGCCGGCCTCGCCCTCCATTCGCAGGTGCACGGCGCGGCCGGCTTCTACCTGGCGTGGCTGGTGCTGGGCGCGGGCCTGTCGGCCACGCTCTACACGCCGGTGTTCGCGGTGGTCACGCGCCGGTTTCCGCAGGACTTCCGGCGCGCCATCATCACCCTCACCTTCCTCGGCGGCCTGGCCAGCAGCGTCTTCATCCCGCTGTCAGCCTGGCTGATCGCCACGCTGGGCTGGCGCAGCGCGCTGCTGGTGCTGGCCGCCGTGCACCTGCTGGTGTGCGTGCCGCTCCATGCGCTGTGCCTGCGCGGGGCGCCGCCGCGGCCGGCGCAGGCAGCGCCCACCGGGCAGCATTCGCCGGCGCAGCTGCTGCGCAGCGCACCCTACCTGCTGATCCTGCTGTTCGTGATCGGCATGATGGGCATCACCGCCGCCATTCCGCCGCACCTGATCAGCCTGCTGCGGGAGGCCGGGCTCGGGGAAGCCTGGGTGATCGCCATTCCGGCCAGCATCGGCGTGATCCAGGTGCTGGGCCGGCTGCTGCTGTTCTTTTTCGAGCACCGCTTCGACCTGCACCTGGCCAACCGTCTGATCCCGTTCCTGATCCCGCTGGCGCTGGCGGCGCTGATCGCCGGCGCCGCGCATCCCTTCGCCGGGCTGCTGTTCGTGCTGCTGTACGGGCTGGGCAACGGCATGCTGACCATCGTCAAGGGCACGGCGGTCGCCCAGTACGTCAGCCGCGAACACGTGGCTGCGCTCAATGGCGCGATGGGCCTGCCGTCGGCGGTGGCGCGGGCGGTGGCGCCGGTGCTGCTAGGCGTGATGTGGACGCGTGCCGCCGGCTACCGCTGGGGCCTGCTGGTCCTGCTGGCCGTCGGCCTGCTGGCCGCCGGTGCCCTGATCCTGGCCCAGCGCCGGGCCCTGCTTCGTTAGCGCCTTCTGCTCGGCCTGCTCCTGCAGCGCGCGCGCACAGCCGGCGCCGTACAGCAGCACGCCCGAGGAGAAGTAGATCCACATCAGCAGCACGATCAGCGAGCCGGCCGCGCCATAGGCCGACACCACCGCGGCGCCGGCAAGGTAGGCCGCCAGCGCCTGGCGGCCGATGGTGAACAGGATGGCGCCCACGCAGGCGCCGGCCAGCAGGAAGCGCCTGCGCGGCCTCGCTCCTCCGGACAAGCGCATCAGGCCGGCGAACAGCGCCGCGCAGATGGCGAAGGCGACCACCTCGTTGAGCACGCGCAGCGCGAGTTCCAGCGGCACATGGTGGCCGGCCCAGCCGGAAAACAGCGACAGCAGGGTCGAGACCACCAGCGACACGAGCAGCAGGAAGCCGAACACCAGGATGTAGCCGATACCGCGCAGCCGCAGGGCGGCCGCGTGGCGCAGGCCGGCCTTGGGCTGCGGCGGCCGGGGGTACGACCAGACCTGCTCGAACGCGTCCTGCAGCTCATTGAAGACGCCGGTGGCGCCGAACAGCAGCACCAGGAAGCCGGCGACGCTGGCGGCGATGCCCTGGGCCGGCTTTTTCGCGCTGGACAGGGCATCGGACAGCACGCTGGCGCCGCGCTCGCCGATGATGACGGTGAGCTGGTTGAGCAGGCCCTTTTCCAGCACTTCGCGGTCGATCCACCACCCGAGCAAGGCGACGATGGCCAGCAGCAAAGGCGCGAGGCTCAGGATGCCGTAGAAGGACATGGCCGCGCTCATGCGCATGCCGCCCGCGCCGTTCCACAGCTGGGCGGCGCGAGTGAGGGGAGCGACCGGAAGCGCGGCGCGCTTCAGCCAGGGGGGGATGCGGTCTTTCCAGGACATGCCCCGCATCATGGGGCCGCGCGCCCCGCAGTGGCTATCGTCTGGGTCTGGCTCGCGCAGTCAGACGAAGCCCATGCCTCACAGCAGGGTGAGGGTGTTCTTGTGCACCTTCACCACTTCGCCGGTCTTCCAGGCCGGGTGCGCCTGCTGCTCGAAGCTGCGCATGCTGCCGTCCTTCAGCTTGACCTTGGTGACCCAGACTTCCTTGCTGGTGACGTGCTTCTGCACTTCGTTGCCGGCGAAGCCGCCGGCCACCGCGCCACCGACGGTGGCGACCTTCTTGCCCGTGCCGCCGCCGATCTGGTTGCCAAGCAGGCCGCCGACCACGGCGCCGCCGACGATGCCGACGGCACCGCCTTCACCCTTGCGCTTTTCCTTGATGACGGCCTGCACCGTGCCGCAGTCATTGCAGCCATGCAGCTTCCTGGCCTGGTCGGAGTGCTGGCCTCCTTGTGGGTTGCCTTCGGCCAGGGTGGCAAAGGCGGCAGTGGCCAGCAGGGTGGCCAGGACGACGTTCTTCATGGGAGCTCCTTCTCGGTTCCCATTCAACGGCCGAGCCGGCGCGCCGTCTACCGTCCAAGCTCGACAATTCGTGTCATACGTCACAGATTGGGCGCGAGCAGGCGCTCCAGCAAGGCCACGTCGGCCCCGCGGCGGGCCGCCTGGTCCTGCAACTGGTCCACCCCGATCTTGCCGACGCTGAAGTAAGTGCTGTCCGGATGGGCGAGATAGAAGCCGCTCACGCTGGCGGCCGGCGACATCGCCATCGACTCGGTCAGGTCCATGCCGATGTCCTGCGGCTGCAGCAGCGCGAACATGTCGCGCTTGACGCTGTGGTCCGGGCAGGCCGGGTAGCCGGGCGCCGGGCGGATGCCGCGGTACTGCTCGCCGATCAGCGCCTCGTGGCCCAGGTTCTCGTCGGCGGCATAGCCCCAGAGGTCCTTGCGCACGCGCTCGTGCAGCGCTTCGGCCAGGGCCTCGGCCAGGCGGTCGGCCAGGGCCTTCAGCATGATCGCCGAGTAGTCATCGTGGTCGGCCAGGAAATACTGCTCCTTCTTCTCCACGCCGAGGCCGGCCGTCACCGCGAACGCGCCCACGTAGTCCTTGGCCACGCCCTTGGGTGCGACGAAATCGGCCAGGCTGCGGCTGGGGCGCAGCACGCCGTCGATCACGTGCTTCTCCGTCTGCTGGCGCAGCCCGTACCAGGTCAGCACCGGCTGCGTGCGCGCTTCGTCCGCATAGAGCTGGATGTCGTCGTCGTTGACCGTGTTGGCCGGCCAGAAGCCCAGCACGGCACTGGCGGTGAGCCAGCGGTTTTCGATCAGGCGCTTGAGCATGCGCTGGCCGTCGGACATGACACGCACGGCCTCGGCGCCCACCACTTCGTCCTTGAGGATGGCGGGGAAGGCGCCTGCCAGGTCCCAGGTCTGGAAGAACGGGCCCCAGTCGATGTAGCGCACCAGTTCGGCCAGGTCGTAGTTCTTGAACACGCGGCGGCCGATGAACTTCGGCCTGGGCGGCGTGTAGGCCGACCAGTCGACCGGCGTCTTGTTGGCGCGGGCCTTGGCCAGCGGCCAGAGCGGCACCTGCTTCCTGTTGGCGTGCTGGTGGCGCACCTTGTCGTAGTCGGCGTTGACTTCTGCGATGTACTTCGCCGCCTGCTCCGACAGCAGGCTCTGGGCCACGCTGACGCTGCGCGAGGCGTCCGGCACGTAGACCACCGGGCCTTCGTAGTGCGGCGCGATCTTGACCGCGGTGTGGACGCGGCTGCAGGTGGCGCCGCCGATCAGCAGCGGGATCTTCTTCATGCGGAAGTGCTCGTCCTTCTGCATCTCGCTGGCGACGTACTGCATCTCCTCCAGCGACGGCGTGATCAGCCCCGACAGGCCGACGATGTCCGCGCCCTCGACCTTGGCCCGCGCCAGGATCTCGTGGCACGGGACCATCACGCCCATGTTGATCACCTCGAAGTTGTTGCACTGGAGGACGACGGTGACGATGTTCTTGCCGATGTCGTGCACGTCGCCCTTGACGGTGGCGATGACGATCTTGCCCTTGGCCCGCACGTCCTCCCCGGCCGCTTCCTGCTGCTTCTTCTCCTCCTCGATGTAGGGAATGAGGTGGGCCACGGCCTGCTTCATGACCCGCGCCGACTTCACCACCTGCGGCAGGAACATCTTGCCGGCGCCGAACAGGTCGCCGACGATGTTCATGCCGTCCATCAGCGGGCCCTCGATCACGTGCAGCGGCCGGCCGCCCCTGGCCAGCACCTGCTGGTACACCTCCTCGGTGTCCACCACGATGTGGTCGGTGATGCCATGCACCAGCGCGTGCGACAGGCGCTGCGCCACCGGCAGCGCGCGCCACTCGTTCTTCCTGCTTTCGTCCCGGGTGGCGCCCTTGGCCTGCTCCGCGACTTCCACCAGCCGTTCGCCGGCGTCGGGCCGGCGGTTCAGGACCACGTCCTCGACCCGCTCGCGCAGGTCGGGCTCGATCTCGTCATACACGCCGACCATGCCGGCGTTGACGATGCCCATGTCCATGCCGGCCTGGATCGCGTGGTACAGGAACACGGTGTGGATGGCTTCGCGCACCGGGTCGTTGCCGCGGAACGAGAAGCTGACGTTGGAGACGCCGCCTGAGACTTTCGCGCCCGGCAGGTTCTGCTTGATCCACTTGGTCGCCTCGATGAAGTCGACCGCGTAGTTGTTGTGTTCCTCGATCCCCGTGGCGATGGCGAAGATGTTGGGGTCGAAGATGATGTCCTCGGCCGCGAAATCGACTTCGTCGACCAGGATGCGGTAGGCGCGCTGGCAGATCTCGGTCTTGCGCTGGTAGGTGTCGGCCTGGCCCTTTTCGTCGAAGGCCATCACCACCGCGGCGGCGCCATAGCGCTTGACCAGCGTGGCCTGGCGCCTGAACTCCGCCTCGCCCTCCTTCATGCTGATCGAGTTGACGATGCCCTTGCCCTGGATGCAGCGCAGCCCGGCCTCGATCACCTCCCACTTGGAGGAATCGACCATGTTCGGCACCCGGGCGATGTCGGGCTCGCTGGCGATCAGGTTGAGGAAGCGCACCATGGCGGCCTTGCTATCGAGCATGGCCTCGTCCATGTTGATGTCGATCACCTGGGCGCCGTTCTCCACCTGCTGGCGGGCGACCGCGAGCGCCTGTTCGAACTGGCCGGCCAGGATCAGGCGGGCGAAGGCCTTGGAGCCGGTGACGTTGGTCCGTTCGCCGATGTTCACGAACAGACTGCCAGGGCCGATGGAGACGGGCTCCAGGCCGGAAAGCTTCATGGGGGGGACGGGGGGTTGCGCGCTCATCACTCACCTCGGGGTTTGGTCCAGGGTGAGCGCGGTTGGGATCATCTCAAGCCTGACGGCACGTCCAGCCGCTGCAGCGCTCCTTGAGCAGGCCGAATTGTACGGTGCGGGTTCCGCGGGGCCGTTAAGCCGTTCTTAAGCCTGCTGGCGGACATTGGTATACAAACCAGCGCAGTGCCGCACAGGAGGGCCCGCCATGAA
Source organism: Ramlibacter sp. (assembly GCA_028292195.1). Taxonomy (GTDB): domain Bacteria; phylum Pseudomonadota; class Gammaproteobacteria; order Burkholderiales; family Burkholderiaceae_C; genus Ramlibacter. The sequence continues at coordinate 6,113 of JAQGMU010000550.1, forward strand.
CACAGTCCGCGACCGCATCCCGGAGATGCCAACCAGCACGCAGGCGCCGCAAGGCGCGGCCGATCGCAACCAGCCGATCCGCCTGTCCTGCGTCATTCCCTGCCGCAACGAGGCGAACAACCTCGACCTGCTGCTGCCGCAGCTGTGCGAACTGCTGCCGCGGCTGGCGCAGGCCTGGGAGGTAATCCTGGTGGACGACGGCAGCACCGACCACACGGCGACCGTGATGCGCGACTGGTCGGAGCTGCCCGGCTTCCGCGTGTTGCAGCTGTCACGCAACTTCGGCAAGGAGGCCGCGCTGACCGCCGGCCTGGAAGCAGCCGCCGGCGACGTGGTGGTGATGATGGACGCCGACCTGCAGCACCCGCCGGCGCTGGTGAGCGAGATGCTGGCGCACTGGCGCCACGGCGCCGACGTGGTCTACGCCGTGCGCCAGAGCCGGTCCGACGAACCGCTGTTCAAGCGGGTAGGCACCCGCCTGTTCTACCAGTTGCTGAACCGCTTCGACAAGGTGAAGGTGCCGGAGGGCGCGGGCGACTTCCGCCTGCTGGACCGGGGCGCCGTCGACGCCCTGCTGGCGCTGCCGGAGCGCAACCGCTTCATGAAAGGCCTGTACGCCTGGATCGGTTTCCAGTCGGTCGGCGTGCCCTACATGCCGCAGCCGCGCGCCCACGGCCGCACCCACTTCAGCCTGACCAAGCTGCTGGGGCTGTCGATCGACGGCCTGACCGCCTTCGCCAACTGGCCGCTGCGCATCGTCGGCGCGCTGGGCATCCTGCTGGCGCTGGCAGCCTTCGCCTATGGCGGCTACCTGACGCTGGTCTACATGCTGTACGGCCACCAGGTCTCGGGCTGGACCACCATCGTGGTGACGCTGATGCTGTTCTTCGGCATGCAGATGATCTTCCTGGGCATCATCGGCGAATACGTGGCCCGGATCTTCCAGGAAGTGAAGGGGCGTCCCCTGTACCTGGTGAAGCGCAAGCTGGGTCGCGGCCTGGAACCCCTGGCACCATGAAGGCAAGCTTCCTGCGCTCTCCCTGGGGCCCGCTCGCGCTGGCGATCCTCTGGCTCACGTTCACCGCCTGGGCCCGGACGCTGACGCTGCCGGACGAGGGCCGCTACGTCGGCGTGGCCTGGGGCATGCTCGCCAGCGGCGACTGGCTGACGCCGCACCTGAACGGCCTGCCTTATTTCCACAAGCCGCCGCTGTTCTACTGGATCACGGCCACCTCCATCGCCGCCTTCGGGCCGACCGAATGGGCGGCGCGCCTGGCATCCCTGGTCGGCGCGGCGGCCGGAGCGACTGCGATCTACCTGTTCGCGCGCCGCTGGTACGGCGAACGCGAGGCCCGGATGGCGTTGCTGGCCCTGGTGACGCAGCCGTTGTTCTTCATCGGCGCGCAATTCGCCAACCTCGACATGCTGGTGGCGGGCTGCATAGGCGCCACCATCCTGGCGTTCGCGCATGCCTCGCTGCTGCAGGCCAGCGGCCGCCCGGCCGGCGCGGCGCTGGCCGCCGGCTACCTGCTGGCGGCGCTCGGCGTGCTGGCCAAGGGATTGATCGGCATCGTGCTGCCCGGGATGGTGCTGGTCGCATGGCTGCTGCTGCAGCGGCGGCCACGGGCCATCCTGGCGCTGCTGTGGCTGCCGGGGCTGGCGCTGTTCCTTGCAGTGGCCGGGCCCTGGTTCGTGCTGATGCAGATGCGCTTTCCGGAGTTCGCGCACTACTTCATTGTGGTGCAGCACTTCTCGCGCTTCGCCCAGGGCGGCTTCAACAACCAGCAGCCGGTCTGGTTCTTCCTGGTGGTGCTGGCGGTGCTGGCGCTGCCCTGGTCGGCCTGGCTGGCGCGCGCAGCGGGGCGCGGCACCTGGGCCGATCCCGCGCGGGGCGCCTTGCGCCAGCTGCTGTGGATCTGGCTGGCGGCGATCCTGCTGTTCTTCTCGATTCCGCAATCCAAGCTGGTCGGCTACATCCTGCCGGCCACGCTGCCGCTGGCGCTGCTGGCCGCCGACGGCCTGGCGCGCGCGGGCGACTCGCTGCGCGCCGCCCGCTGGTGGTGCGCCAGCGCCGTGCTTGCGGTGGCGGTGTGCCTGGTCGCCGCCGGCGCCGCGGCGATGCGGACCCAGCCCTCGTCACGCGACCTTGGCACGGCGCTGCGCGCCGGCATGAAAAGCGGCGACCGGGTGGTGTTCCTGGAGGGCTACTACTTCGACCTGCCGTTCTACGGCCGCTTGCGCGCGCCGGCGGTGGTGGTCGACGACTGGAACGACCCGAAGCTGACGGCACGCGACAACTGGCGCAAGGAAGTGGCCGACGCCGGCCACTTCGACGCCGCCGAGGCCCGCCGCTTGCTGATCACGCCCGCCGAACTGCCGGAACGCTATTGCGACGGCGCCACCACCTGGGTGGTGGGCAGCCCCAAGATCGCGCAGCGCTACCCGCTGCTGCGGGGGGCCCCGGTGGTGGCGGTGCACGGCGAGTCGGTGCTGTGGCGCGTAGCCGCCGTGCCGCCCGGTGTCACGCCGGGCTCTTGCCCCGAAAAGCCCAGCGTGAGCTCAGCAGGTAAGTCATGACGGCCACGGCCACCAGCACCAGCGCCAGCAGCAGGTCGTACGGCAAGGCGCTGAAGTGCAGCAGCAGCGCGTATGCCGCCTCGTTGGCGGTGAACCCGCCCAGGGAGATCAGGAAGAAGCGGCGCAGTGCCTGCCGCCAGGGCGCGCCGCTGCCGCGGAACGTCAGCAGCCACTGGCCGCAGAATGAAACGACGAACGCGACCAGCCAGCCGCCGACGTTGGCCAGCAGCGGCGGCAGCAGCATGAACTCCACCAGCCCCACCACCACCACGAAGTGCACGGCGGCGGCGGTGCAGCCGACCGCAACGAACCAGGCCAGGCGCACCAGCGTCGTCATGCGGGCAGCCCATGCCGGGTGAGCAGGGGCGCCGGCTCGGCATCTGCGTCGACGACTTCGGCCTCGGCGAAGGCGTGGACCAGGCGGTGCTGGGCCTGGCGCGGCAGGGCCGCATCAGCGCCACCAGCTGCATGGTGGGCGCTCCGCGGTGGCGCGCCGACGCACCGGCCCTGCGCGAAGTCGACCCGGCGGCCCTCGACGTCGGCCTGCACCTGGACCTGACCGAGTTTCCATTCGATGCGCGCCTGCGGCTGCCCTTGCAGCACTGGCTGGCCCGCAGCCACGTGCGGCTGGTGCCACGCGCCGCGTTGCGCCGGGAAATCGAAGCCCAGCTCGATGCCTTCGAGCAGGCGCTGGGCCGGCCGCCGGCGCATGTGGACGGGCACCAGCATGTGCATCAGCTGCCGGTGGTGCGGGACGCGCTGCTGGCCGCCCTGGAGGCGCGCCATGGCGGCCGCCGTCCGTGGCTGCGCCGCACGCGCCGGCCCCGGGGCGAGCGCGTCGGCGGCAAGGCCTGGCTGATCGAGACCCTGGGCTGCGCGGGGCTGGCCCGGCTGGCGGGGGCGAAGGGGTACGGGCAGAACGGACATTTGCTGGGGGTCTACGATTTCCAGGGCGACGCGGAGCGCTATCTTGCCTTGGTCGGGGCGTGGCTCCGGGCCGCGGAAGACGGCGACTTGCTGATGTGCCATCCGGCGACGCAACTCGTGCCTGGCGATGCGATCGCGCCGGCGCGCATGTGGGAGTACCAGGTGCTGGCGGGGCCGGCGTTCGGGGCCTTGCTGGGGCGGGAGGGGATCCAGGTGGGGCGGTGAGCGCTGGGGTTCCTGCGTCACCCCAGCCTACAGGACCGGCGGACCGGTCAAAGAGGCAGTTCGGCCTTCTTCAAGGTGCGCAGCACGAACGAAGACTTGCTGTGCCGGATGCCCTTGATCTTGTACAGCCGCTCGCGCAGCAGCCGCTCGTAGTCGCGCGTGTCCTGCACCGCGATGCGCAGCAGGTAGTCGTAGTCCCCGGAGACCAGATAGGCCTCGATCACCTCCGGGATGGCCGCCAGGGTCTCGCCGAACTTTTCCAGCGTGTTGTCGGAGTGGCTGTCCAGCGTGACCTGCACCATGACCGTGTCCGCGAAGCCCAAGGCCTGTGCATTGAGCCGCACGGTATAGCCCTCGATCACACCGCCGAGTTCGAGTTTCCTGATCCGCTCCCAGCATGGCGAGGTCGACAGTCCCACGGCCTGCCCGATCTCCTGCAGGCTGGCGCGCGCGTTGCCCTGCAGCACGGCGAGGATTTTCCGGTCTAGATTGTCCATGGCGGATGGATTATTGACCAGAAACCGATTTAACAGGAAGCTTTGCTGAAACTAGCCGACGCCCCAGAAAGATCGGGAAGACTTTCGGCGGTCGTGCAGCG
>JAQGMU010000561.1 GCA_028292195.1 Ramlibacter sp.
GGGTAACTACCTATAATCGCATCTTCTGTTTAGGATATTTTCCTAAGTACTTGATTTGCGTAAGTTTTGCTCCCCGCAGTAAACTTCGCAGCCAGTCCATGCGTTAGCAATCAGATACGCATGACGCAAGTCGCCAGGAGTGCCGTCCCCTTGAACCGAGTTGTCCATACCGTAGCTGTCAGCCTGTTGGCCTTCGCACTGGTCCCGCTCATGGGTGCGCACGCCGCGGACATGCGCGTCGCCAAGAAGCCCCACGGCTCGGTCGTCAAGCAGGCACGCGTCAGCAAGAGCTTCGTCGCCGGCGCCCGGTCGCAGGTGATGAAGGCGGGCCGCCGCTCGGTGGTGCGCCTGGCGGCCGTGCCGCCCAAGCCTTCCTTCGGCCAGCTGGCGGGCCTGCACACCACCACGGACGAACTCGACCTGCGTTCCAGCGTGGCGCTGGTGCTGGACCAGGACACCAACGAAATCCTGCTGCGCAAGAACGATTCCGCGGTGCTGCCGATCGCCTCGCTCACCAAGATGATGACGGGCCTGATCATCAGCGAAGCCAAGCTGCCGATGGACGAGCAGATCGCCATCTCCGACGACGACGTCGACACCGAAAAGCACAGCAGCTCGCGCCTGAAGGTTGGCACCATGCTCAGCCGCGGCGAACTGATGCACCTGGCGCTGATGTCCAGCGAGAACCGCGCGGCCCACGCCCTGGGCCGCACCTACCCTGGCGGCATGAGCGCTTTCGTGGAGGCCATGAACGCCAGGGCGCAGCTGCTCGGCATGAAGGACACGAAGTACGTCGAACCGACCGGCCTGTCCAGCCACAACCAGTCCAGCGCGCAAGACCTGGCACGCCTGGTGGGCACCGCCGCCCACGACCCGATGCTGCGCGAGTTCTCCACTTCGCCCGGCGCCCAGGTGGCGGTGGGCAGGCGCACCTTGCAGTTCAGCAACACCAACCGCCTGGTGAAGAACCCGGCGTGGGAAATCGGCGTGCAGAAGACCGGCTTCATCAATGAGGCCGGCCAGTGCCTGGTGATGCAGGTCAAGGTCGCCGGCCGCAAGCTGATCATGGTGTTCCTGGATTCCGCCGGCAAACTGAGCCGCATCGCCGACGCCGAGCGCGTGCGCCGCTGGGTCGAGACCAACGCTCCCAATGGCGGTGCGGTGGTGGTCCGGCAAGTGAGCAGTTAAGGCCATCCCGCGCAGGCGGGACCCAGAGAAAAGCGGCCCGCAGGCCGCTTTTTTGCGTTCTAGGCGGCCAGCCGGGGCGGCGCCGTCTTGTGGCCCAGCGCCGTCGAGATCTCGTTGGCCGTCGTCTGCAGCTTCACCAGCCAGTTCTCGTCCAGCCGATCGGCCGGTGCCGAGATCGAAAGGCCGGCCACCAGCCGCGCCTGGTCGTCGTAGATGCCGGCGGCCATGCAGCGCACGCCCAGCTCGAGTTCCTCATTGTCGCGGGCAATGCCGTACTGGCGCGCCTTGGCCAGTTCGCGCTCGAGCAGCGGCAGCTGGGTGATGCTGTTCTTGGTGTGGCCGGCCAGCCCGGTGCGGGTGGCATAGGCGCGCACCCGCGGCGCATCGTCGGCAGCCAGGAACAGCTTGCCGGTGGAAGTCAGGTGCAGCGGCGCCCGGCCGCCGATGGCGCGCACCACCTGCATGCCCGAACGCTCGCTGTAGGCGCGCTCCACGTAGATGATCTCGTCGCCCTGGCGCACGCTCAGGTTCACCGGCTGCTGGATCTGCTTGTGCAGCTCGCGCATCGGCGCCAGCGCGGCGTCGCGCACGTTCAGCCGCGCCTTCACCAGGTTGCCCAGCTCCAGCAGGCGCATGCCCAGGCGGTAGTTGCCGGCCTCGGGCCGGTCGACGAAGCGCCCGGTGGCCAGGTCGTTCAGGATGCGGTGGGTGGTGGACGGGTGCAGCCCCGTCTTCTCGCTGATTTCCTTGAGCGAGACGGCTTCCTCGCGCGAGGCCAGCACGTCGATCAGCGCGAACATGCGCTCGATCACCTGGATGGTGGGGGTGGCCGCGGCCTGGTTGTCGGTTTTTCGCATGGCGGTGCCATTTTACTTGGTGAAATCCAAGTGGCTCCGGGAAGGCGGGATTGGGGGCTCAGTCGGGCGCGCCCGGCACCCATTTCCCGTCCGCCAGCACTTCGTGCGGGTGGAAGCGCGCCTTGTAGTTCATCTTGGCGCTTTCCTCGATCCAGTAGCCGAGGTAGACGTGCGGCAGCTTGAGCTTCCGGGCCTGGTCGATCTGCCACAGCACGCTGTAGGTGACGTAGCTGGCGGTCGGCTCGGGCTCGTAGAAGGTGTAGACGGCGGAGATGCCGTCGTTCAGCACGTCGAGGATGGACACCATGCGCAGCGGCCCGGGCTGGCCGTCGTGCCCTTTCTCGCGGAACTCCACCAGCCGCGAGTTGACCCGGCTTTGCAGCAGGAACTGCGTGTACTGGTCGATGCTGTCGTGGTCCATGCCGCCGCCGGCATGGCGGCCGGTCTGGTAGCGCAGGTACAGGTGGTAGTGCTCGGGCACGAAGCACAGCTTGAGCACGCGCGCCTGCAGGTCGGCGTGGCGGGCCCAGGCGCGGCGCTGGCTGCGCGTGGCTTCGAACTGGTCGGCCAGCACGCGCAGCGGCACGCAGGCGCGGCAGCCGTCGCAATAGGGGCGGTACGTGAACATGCCGCTGCGGCGAAAGCCGCCGGTCACCAGGTCCGAGTAGGCGTCGTTGTGGATCAGGTGGCTGGGGGTCGCCACCTGCGAGCGGGCCTGCCTGCCCGGAAGATAGCTGCAAGGGTACGGCGCCGTCGCATAGAACTGCAGCGTCTGGAGCGGTAGGTCCTTGAGGTGCGTCACGCTAGGCTGGGGTGCGGCAAGAGTTCGTTCCAGTATACGGGCTCGAACTGCCAGCGCGCAGCCGGCAGTTCGGACTGCTGCGCCACTTGTTGCACAAAGTCCCGGCGGGCGATCTCGCGCGCGCCCAGCGAGGCCAGGTGGCGCGTGTTCTGCTGGCAGTCGATCATCGGCACCCGCGCCTGCCGCGCCCAGGCCACGAGTGCCGCCAACGCGATCTTGGAAGCATCGGGCACCCGGGTGAACATCGACTCGCCGAACACCGCGCGGCCGATCCGCACGCAGTACAGGCCGCCCGCCAGCTCGCCGTCGATCCAGGTCTCCACGCTGTGGGCGAAGCCGGCGCGGTGGAAGGCCTGGTAGGCCGACACCATGGCCGGCACGATCCAGGTGCCGGACTGCCCGGGCCGCGGGCTGCCGGCGCAGGCCTCGATGACGCTGTCGAAGGCGCTGTCGAAGCGGATCTCGAAGCGCGGGTCGGCGCTCCACTTGGCGATGGTCTTGCGCAGCGACCGGTGCAGGCGGAATTCGCCGGTGAACAGGACCATGCGCGGGTCGGTGCTCCACCACAGGATGGGCTGGCCTTCGCTGAACCAGGGAAAGATGCCGCTGGCGTAGGCGCGCTGCAGCGTGGGCACGTCGAGCGCGCCGCCGGCGGCCAGCAGGCCCGGGGCCGGCTGCTTGTGGTCCCACGCGCGGGACGGTTCCGGAAACGGGTCGCCGGGGTTCAGCCAGGGCAGTTGCATCGAAGACAGAGGAGGGCGCAGGGCGGGGTGCCTTCATTGTGCAGCGCCGCCGCGACCCGCGCCGCGCCATGTGCGCGCCGTCTTACAGGGCGGTCCGTTGCGCGGCTACAGGAGCGAGCGCACCGTGGGTTTAGCTTGGGTCAATCAGGAACAATTCGCCCATTCCATGAACACCCAATCCGAACAGCGAGGGAGCGACCAGCGGGCGGCGGTGCGTTTCGACACGCGCCTGCCGATCCGCATCGACGGTGCCCACGGCGTGGCGCACAACATCAGCAACACCGGCATCTATTTCGAGACCGACGCCGAGCAGGCGCCCGGCCAGCTGGTGAACGTGATGGTGGAGTACAGGGTGCAGGGCCGCACGCGGCAGCTGACGTGCGAGGGCCAGGTGCTGCGGGTGTATCCGCGGGACGGCAGGATCGGCGTCGCCGCCCGCCTGCTGTCGCCGTTCTTCGCAGCCGGCCGCGGCCCTGAACCCGTGCTGAACTGACGCTCAGGAACGCTGGAAGCGGCCCAGCGTGGCGTCGATGACGGCCGGCACGGCGATGTCGGCCTGGTATCCCAGCGGCGCCAGCCGCGCGCCTATCGTGTAGCCGTCCGGCCCGGCCCGCACGCGCATCACTTCCGCTTCGCACTCCAGCGGGTAATTGTGGCCGTCCAGCAGGTATTCGATCACCACCTGGATGCGCGCGCCCAGCTCGTAGGATCGGTCGGTGACGAAGGACAGTCCGCCGGTGCTCAGGTCCTGGGTTGTGGCTACAGCGCCATCCACGTGGACCGGCATGGCGGCGACGAAGCGCTCTTCGCCCCGCCGGTTGCTGTCGCTGCGCGCGTGCAGCTGCACCGGAATGGTCACTGCCTTGTCGCTGCCCATGTGCTTGGTCCTCCCCGGACGTTCAGTCCCGCTGACTGTTCGCGCGGCCTCGCGCGCGGCCTGTAGGCCCCCGTCGCCGGGCGGCGTCGGACGGCGCAGCCTTGGCAGGGGGCGACGCCGATCGGACATTGTGCGCCCGTCGCCGACGGCGACGTCAGTGCTTCTCCGACAAGCTCGACGCTGGCGCGTTTTCTACGATGTGCTGACTCGTCCAGGAGCGCGCCATGCCGAACGATACCGATACCAACCTGTCCCTGAGCTGGGCGCGCGCCGGCGCCGCCGAAGCGGCCGCCCAAGACGCGTTCGACACCCTGCTGTGGTGGCTTACCGGTGGCGTTTCGCTGCTGATCTGGACCGGCCTCGCACTGCTGCTGACCAACGCCTGAGCCACCATCATTTCGCTGCGGCGAGAGCTCTGGCCGCGCGGCCGGGACTGTGCCACACTTCAGGTGGACAGCCGCGAAACCGACATGCCTTCCGCCTCCCACGACGACCGCACCCTGCTCCTGCCCGAAGGCCGGCGCTGGGGCCGCGGCGCCAGCAGCATCGTCCCCTACCTGTACGTTTCGCTGCTGGTGAAACCGTTCACCCGCGGGCCCGAGGAGGACGGCGAGTTCATCCGCAACCCCGTGTTTCCGCACATGGAACACACGCTGCGCATGCTGCGCCGCGGGCATTGAGCGGCCCTAGTCCTTCGCCTGCAGCCACGCGAGCGCCGATTCCTCGTTGTCGAACACGCTCACGTTGGTGCCATCGCGGCGCGCGGCGCGCTCGCTGATGCGGGTGACGCGCTCGCGCGGCACGACCGATGCGATCTTGCGCATGTGAACCAGGCTGGCTGCGGCCTCCTGGCCCATGCAGCGCTGCTCGGCCTCGGAGAACTGGGTGCTGACCTTGCGCAGGTCCACCAGCAGGGCGTCGTGCTTCCAGGCGCCGCTGTCGACGCCGAGAACGTGGATGAGTGCCAACAGCTGGTCAATGGTGGGCCCTCCCGAGACCGCGACTCGGGTGTAAAACCGCTGCTGCGTGACGCTCACGTCGAAGCTCATGGCGAGACGACTGTGCCATAGCGGGCCGAGCCCGGGTGAAGGCAGGCGCCGGCCAGTGGGTATCTTTTGGCAGATGCCGGAGGAAAACGAAAGACGCGCAATGCTGACCTGGAAAGCGCGTCATTGCCCTACACGTGGGCAGCGCAGGCGCGCGCACGCTCTGCCGCATGATCTCCGCCGAATACACACGCACCTCCGGGCGCAATCTGACCTACCGCATCTGTGCCGATGAGTGGGGTGCGTACAAGATCTATCTCGGCGACCGCGAGCTGATGAGCGGCCGGGACGCCTTGACCGCGCACGGCTCGCATCGGGCGCCCAACAAGCGCAAGGCGGCCGGCGCCTATCACCTCGCGACGCAAGCCATCGAGAGCCTGCGCGACATGCGGGAGTTTTGATCGCCCGCCGGTCCCGGCCGAGCCGGCGAGTCCGCGGAGCGGGCAACGGCTGGGGAACTGAGTGCGGCGGGCGCCGTCAGGTCAGGCCAAGCGCAAGCAGGCGTTCGCCGAGCTTGCGGCCGTCGACATCGGCCAGCGCTGCCTCGCGGAGCGAAGCCATCGAACGGGCCGCGTCCGCATGGCCGCGCAGGCGTGCCGCAGCGGTCATCAACTGGTCGAAGCGTCCGGTGCCGCGGGCATGGGTGTCGCTGTATCCCTTGACCACGCGGCGGCAACGAAGCAGTTCCACCGCCAGCCCATAGTCGTGGCGCAGCGCTTCCTGCACCGCCTGGAGCCAGGCTTCGAGGTGGGCCCGCTCTTCGGCATGGCGGCGGTTGCCCCGGCGCCAGCGGCGCAGGCCTGCCAGCGCACGCAACTGCAGGTGGCCGCGCAGTGACTGGGACCGCACCCGGCGCCCGCGGTCCAGCCTCGGCGCCAGCCACGTTTTCAACCGCGGTGAGCCGTCGACCCAGTCCGCCAGCCGGCGGGGCATGAGCCCCATGGCCTCTTCCAGCCGCGGGTGGAAGTACTCCTCGGTGCCGACCACGTCGTCGCGGCTGGCGCTGATCTCGTCGCGCAGGCGCGCGCTGCGCTCGCGCCAGGTCTTGAGGTCGGCTACCCGGATCACGTCGTCATAGCTCATGGCCACGGCGATCCAGCGGGCCGCCTCGATCGTCAGCGCATGGCCCTGCTGCTCGCTGTCCAGCGCCGCCAGGGAGGCCACGCGATCGAGGTATTCGGCACCATAGGCCGGGTCCTGCCACTCGACGACGCGCGACAGTCCCTCGCCCAGCCAGTCCCAGGCCGGGCGCGGGAACCTGGAACGGATGCGATCGAGCAGCGGCTGCATCCGCGGGCCGGCGGCGCGTTCCGGCAGGGGCCGTGCGGCCGTCAGCATCGGGTCGCCGGGGGGAAGGGCATGCACTTGCGCCGCACGTGCCACCGCGATGGCGGCGTGCATGGCGGCCAGGCTGGCCTTGACGCCGACGCCGCTGCGCTCCACGACCGCCTCGAATTCGGGGATCGAGAAGGGCAGGGCGGCGCTGCCGGCCAAGGCACCGAAGAGGCTGGCGGAAATGACGCTGCCCTGGCTGACCGCCAGGGTCTGCATGTCGTCGATGACCAGCAGCCTGGCGGCCCGGCGCACGAGCTCCAGCACCGCGGCGCTGTCCGCCAGGCCATTGCCGGGAACCATCTTTTCCTCGATCGCGTAGGTGCGATGGCTGCTGGCCACGACCACCGTGCGGTCCGGCGTCACGAAGCCGCGTTCCACCGCGCGGCCGGCCTCCATGAGCTCGGCGGCGATGAGGATGTCGACATCGCCGGGCACGGCCATGAGGGCCATGACCGGCACCCGGCCGGGCGTCGGCTCGACCAGTTCGATGTAGTAGATGGTGGCGCCGGTGCGCTGGGCCACTCCGGCCACCGAGGTGGCCTGGGCCGTCCAGCCGGCGTGTTCGGCCAGGTCGACGATCCAGTCGACGAGCACTCCGCCGCCCTGGCCGCCGAGGGCCAGCACCGCGATGTGGAAGGTGCGCGCATCGGTGAAGGTCATTGCACGGACTCCAGGGGATAAAGGGCCTGCTGGGCGCGGGCGCGCTGCTGGCGCGACTGCAGCCAGTCGAGCACGCGGGTGCGCCAGCGGGCGTTCCAGCGTTCGGCGGCGGTCGGGTTGTGCACCTTGTGGGCCTTGTAGAACGAGGGGCACATGGCGGCCGCGTCGGCCACCTCGCCGCAATGGCCGCAGGCCACGCAGTGCTCGTCGACCCGGGCCACGGGGTCGGGCTTGAGCGCGTCGCCGCTGGGCGCCAGCGTCAGGCTCGGGCAGCCCGAGACCCGCATGCAGGCGTGGTCGCCCGAGCACACCGCCGCATCCACGCCGAAGCGTTCCTTCACGACGCGCTTGCCCGCCTTCACGGCCTGGGCGGTCTGCGGCTTCTCGCGTCGCTGCCGGTTCAGCATGCATTCGCTCTGCGCGATGATCACCTTGGGGCCCGGCTCGGACGTCGTCAGCGCCTCGCGCATCGCGGCCCTCATGCCGGCGACGTCGTACGTATTGGTGAGCGTCCGCACCCATTCGACCCCGACGCCACGCACCGCCTTCTCGATGGCGTGCATGGTGCTGCGGTTGGCATTGGTGGCCCGCGACGACAGGATGTCCTGCCCGCCGGTCGCCGCCGAGTAGTTGTTGTCCACGATCACGAACACGTTGTCGTGCTTGTTGAAGACCGCGTTGCCGATCCCTGAAGTCAGGCCGTTGTGCCAGAAGCCGCCGTCGCCCATGAAGGCGATGGCCCGCTTGCTGGCGCCCAGCTGGCTGCCGGCGTTGAAGGCCGACGCGCTCGATGCGCCCAGCCCGTAGCCCATGGTGGTCGCGCCGAGGTTGAACGGCGGCATGATCGAGAACAGGTGGCAGCCGATGTCGGCCGACACGTGGTGCGCGCCGAGCTCCCGCTCGACCAGCTTCAGCGACGAGAAGATCGGACGCTCGGGGCAGCCGACGCACAGCCCGGGCGGGCGGGGCGGCAGCAGCGGGGTGATCTCCGACGCCGCCACGGGCACGGGCGCCATTGCCGCGACAGCAGTGGTGGCCGCCGAGGGGCGTACCGGCATGGCCACGGACACGGGCTTGGCGAAGGCAGCGGGATGGTGCTGCTCGAGGAAGCCGCGCAGGCCCTTCTTGAGGACCGCCACGGTGTAGTCGCCGCCCATGGGCAGCAGGTCCTTGCCGTGGACGACGGTGTCCAGGCCGTGGCGCCGCAGGATCGTGTTGAGGTTCTGCTCGTGGTAGTCCGGTTGTCCCTCCTCGATCATCAGTACGGCCTTCTTGCCCTTGCAGAAGCGGACCACTTCCTCGTCCACCAGCGGATACGCGACGTTCAGGATGTAGAGCGGAACGCGGCTCTGGCCGAACAGGTCGGCCTGCTCCAGCATCTTCAAGGCGCGCAGGACGTTGTTCGTCATGCCGCCGAGCGTGATGACGCCGATGTGATCGAGGTCGCCATCGAGGAACTCGTTCAGCTTGTTGTCGACGATGAACTTCTGCGCCGCCGGCCAGCGCTGGTCGATCTTCTCGCGCTCGTGCAGGAAGGACGCCGGCGGCAGCACGATCCGGCTGGTATCGCGCCGGGGATTTTCGAGCGCCTGCTTCAGCGAGAACGTCGGGCGCCGGTTTTCCTTGGTGATGAAGCTGCCGTGCAGGTGGCAGGAGCGGATGCGCAGCTCCAGCATCACGGGCGTGTTGGTCGCCTCCGACAGCGCGAAGCCGTCGTGGACCGCCTTCACGATGGAGGGCAGGTCGGGCTTCGGGTCCAGCAGCCAGATCTGCGACTTCATGGCGAAGGCGTGGGTGCGCTCCTGCATGATGCTGGAGCCCTCGCCGTAGTCCTCGCCGATGATGATCAGGGCGCCGCCCAGGACGCCGCCGGAGGCCAGGTTCGCCAGCGCGTCCGAAGCGACGTTGGTGCCGACCGTGGACTTCCAGGTCACCGCACCGCGCACCGGGTAGTTGACGGAAGCGGACAGCGCGGCCGCGGCCGCGGCCTCGCTGGCGGCGGGCTCGAAGTACACGCCCAGCTCGTTGAGGATGGGCTGGGCGTCGGCCAGGACGTCCATCAGGTGCGAGATGGGCGAGCCCTGGTAGCCCGTCACGTAGCTGACACCGGCTTCCAGCAGCCCCTTGGTGACTGCGAGGATGCCCTCGCCGCGGAATTCGGTTCCAGCGGGCACCTTCAGCTGCTGGACCTCGCGGGCAAAAGAACGTTCGGCCATGGCGGTGCTTCGATCAGGCCGGGACCAGCGCCAGCACGCGCAACGGCGAGCCGGAGCCGCCCTTGATCTTGAGGGGGGCGCCGACCACCATCGCGCCGGTGGCGGGCAGCTGGTCGAGGTTGGTCAGGCATTGCAGGCCGTACTTGTTGGCGCCGTGCATCAGCGTATGGCAGGGATAAGGCATCGGCCACGAGTGCGACAGGCCGGCGTCGGTGTTGATGGTCTCCACCCCGAAGCCGCGCACGTTGCGGGCCACCAGGAATTCCACCGCCGCCTGGGACGGGCCAGGCGTGTGCGGGCCGTCCTCCTTCATGTTGGCGTAGGAGACCGGGTCGTCGATGCGCTTGCTCCAGTCGGTGCGGAACAGCACCCAGGCCCCGGCGGGAATGCGGCCATGCCTGGCTTCCCAGGCCTCGAGGAACTCGACGCTCAGGTTCCAGTTGGAGTCTGCTGCCACCTCGCGGCTGGCGTCGATCACGCAGGCCGGGCCGATGAACTGCTTGACGTCGATGGTGTCGACGCTGTTGTTGGGGTAGTCCTTGCCGGTGATCCAGTGGACCGGGGCATCGAAGTGGGTGCCGGTGTGCTCGCCGCACGAGAAGTTGTTCCAGTACCAGCCCGGGCCCTGCTCGTCGTAGTGGCTGATGCGTTCCTGCTTGAACGCCCACACCTGGCCGAACTGCGGCGGCAGTTGCAGCGCGGGGAACTCGGGCGAAAGCGGGTGCGTGAGGTCCACCACGCGGAGGGCGCCGGTGGCGAGGTCTTGGGCGAACTGGGTGAGTGAGGCGGTCATGAGGGTTCCTGTGAGGCGTTGCGATCGGACAAGCGGCTATGTCGTTCGGTCTGGGTGCGCGGCTATCCGCTGAGGACGATGCGGCCGCGCCGAACCTGTCCTGTTTCCAGCATTTCGTGTGCCATCGCGGCTTGGCAAAGCGGGAGCGTCCCGGACACCAGGGGCCGGTAGGTGCCGGCTTCGGCGGCGCGCGCCACCGCCTGCAGCACCTCGGGCTGGTCCGAGACCGTGGCCCGCGTGAGGGTGACCCCGTGGGCCACGCTCCGGTCCTCGAAGGGCGCCGCGACGAGGTAGACGATGCGGCCGCCCGGTTTCAGCACGGCATAGGTGCGCGCGTGGGTTTCACCGCCAACGAAGTCGAACACGACGTCCTGCCCGCGCAAGCTGCCGAAGTCTTCGGTGTCGTAGGCGATCGCCCGCTGCGCGCCTTGCGCCAGGGTGTGCTCCCGATGCGACGAATGGCAGGTGGCTGCCACTTCGACACCGATGCTGCGCGCGTGCTGCACCACCAGCGCGCCCACCGCGCCCGAGCCGCCGTGCACCAGCACGCGCATGCCCGGCTCCAGGCCGGCGCAGGCCGCGGCGGCCCAGGCGCTCGCGCC